>CAZNSV010000467.1:0-2923 GCA_964575775.1 uncultured Desulfovibrionaceae bacterium | reverse complement strand
GCGCCAAAGAACGGTCGTTAACCGGTTGGGCATCCATGTTTACGACCCGGAGACCAGCCATCTGCATATGCCTTCTGGTCAGGCACAGCACGCCGCTCCCGCCTAAGGTGGTTGGAAAAGGTGATGGTCCCGCCCCGTGCCGACCTGGCGACGGGGCACTTTTGGTCCTCGGCCTCAATCCCACACCCGCCACAACCCCCACTGCCCGCGGGCATCCTGCCACAGCTCAAAGATCCCACCGCCGGCAGTCTCCACCCGCCAGAACGTCTTCTCAGCCTCGCCCTCCCACCAGGCGCCGACGTCTTGCCAGCTATCGAGGACCTCGGCCACCAGGTAGCTGCGCCCGGCCCAGCGGAAACGCAGGGGCCGGCGCTGCGCGTCCAGCACTGGCGGATCCAGCGGCCGATCGACCACCCGGGTCACGGTGACCACCTCCGGTGATCGCATTGTAGCGCGCATACGTTCGGCATCAAGCGAACACCGAACCCTTGCAGACAGACATACGTCTTGATCAGTAGGAGCGCCCACCTCCAAGGGGTGGTCACGGAAACCGCTCCTCGGCGAGCCCCCGGCCTTGTTGTGCCCGGGGGCTCGAGCGCGCCGACAGCAAAGCAACACCCCCGGCTACGACCGGGGGCTTTGGCGCGTTTGTGGGGCTACACGTCCCAGGTATCGTGGGGGCCAGCCTCGATCCACGGCGTGCCGCCCGGGCCCGCCCAGATGTCACCGTTGGGGCCGGCGATGGCCCCGCCCTGGCTCATGATGCCGAGGGCCAGCAGGGCTCCCAGCAGCAGGGCAATCCACAACCTCATGATTTTACCTCCCAGCGAAACGATGGTTAAAGGGGCGGGCGCCGGGGTGGCGCCCTATATCAGCCCGTGGCCAGAATGGCGGCCACGTGGTCAGCGAAAGCACGTAGCGCGTGGCTGTTTGTCAACTCGTGGCCGCAGATCTCGCGCAGCCTGGCGCTGTCGCCGCGGCTGTCCATCACAGTAATGGCGTGCCTGATGGCGCGCTCGACGCGGCTGGGCTGCGTTTTGTACCGCCGCGCAATGGATGGGTAGAGCTCCTTGGTAATGGGCTGCTGCCTGTCCGACAGCAACAGGTCGACGGCCGCGCCGATGTAGTGGTAGCCCTTCACCCCCGGCGGGCACCCCAACTCCAGCAGCAGCCGCCGTGCGACGTCCTCTGCAGTCGGGGCCCCCATTGGCCCTGAAGCAGGCCTCACAACTGACGCGGTGACCTGAGCCGTCGCCGCCGGCACCAGCCCCTGCAGGGCCAGGCGCAGGGCATCGACAATCGGCTGCAGGGGGATCTCCAGGGTCACGGTTGCCTTTGTCACACCATCACCTCCAGGGGGCACGGGGCAGGTCCCGCGCGCCACCACGCAGGACCTGCCGACTTTAGTAGGGCATCAGGTAGTAGGACTTGATAACAGGCTCTTCCGGCGCAGCCCTAGGCCCACCGCTTTTGATGACCGGTTCCTCCCAGCGTGCCGTGAGCCGGTCATGCGACGACGGGGTCCGGCCGCCGGCGGCTCCGGCATGGAACGTGATTACCAGGACTAGCGCGCAGGTTAGCAGAGCGCCAGTGGATCTCTGCAATCGGGTTCACCCCCCAACAAATTCCAGGTTTATCCTCAATGTACACCCAATGCCGTACTCATTGCAATACCCATTAGCATACTCATTTGCCAACTTGACCCAGAACCGGATTCCGTACTAAACTTGGTTCAGGGGGTGGTCCGTTGGGACGTCGTAAGATTCCGGCCAAACGACCTGATGGCTGCATTACCATCTTGGAGGGGGCGGCACTGCTCGGGGTGAGCCGCACCACTTTCTTCAACTATATGGAAGAGGACGACTTCCCCCAGCCGGTCATCAAGGGCGGCAAGGGGCGCCCGACCTGGTACCGCAAGACGGATATCGAGGAGTGGAAGCGCCGCCGGGAGGAGGCGGCAGGCCAACCCCCTGCATAGGCCGGCCCTGACCCGCACATACTGGCACCGGAGCTGCGGTTTCGGTTGCCCACCAGCTCCGCAAGTAGCGGCCCCGCCCTCGTTGATTCGGGCGGGGCCTTGTTCTTATGTGCAGTAGTGACCACTGCTATACGAAGCAGTGACGGACATCGCCGCACACGGAGCGCGCCCGCTCGATGTTCCCCGCGTCAACGCCGTCGTCCAGTTCGACGTCGCAGTCCTCCAGGGTCTTGAAGTTGATGTTCTTGCGCAGCTCCGCGTCGATGATCACCTTCACGATCTGCTTATCGCCCTCGTCAACAACTCCGCCTACATGGCAGGAAGTGATGACGACTTCCTTCTGGATGTCCTTGATTTCAAAAGCCGGTGGGCGCAGGCACGCATGACTCCTCCCTGCCTGACACATCCTACCACCGGAGCCGCGGCTCGGTTGCCCACGCTCCACAGCAGCAGCCCCGCCCATGTCGAGGGCGGGGCTGTGCGCGGCAGGAACTTGACCGGGCACGTCGAAACAATCAAAGCACAGGGGACGGGGACACCGCTCCCTTCGCTCATGCGCGGGGACCCGTGGTTGAGCGAACGATACAGTGACGACTAGGCCGGTTCCCAGGCGTACACGACCTCGATCTCCGGGCCCGGCCGCACGCGGACCTGCCGGATGACCGACCGGATTGCCTCCCGGCGCTCGGTCATGGTGAGGTCCGGCCAGGCGTTTGCCAACTGGGCGTACCGGGCCGCCTCCGCCACCGGATCGATGGGGGTAGCCTGTTTGCTCTCCAGCTCGCGGATCCGGGCCTGAATCCGCTCATGCTCCTCAGCCAGCGCGTCGAGCTGACGGCTGTACGCCCTCGCGCCCAGTTCGCCGGAGCGGTAATCCCGGTCCAGGCGGGCCATGTCCGCGTCCAGCCGGCGCCTGCGGTCGCGCAGGGCAATCAGCTCAGTGCC
>CAZNSV010000466.1:0-2929 GCA_964575775.1 uncultured Desulfovibrionaceae bacterium | reverse complement strand
GTAGCACCCGCACCCCTTTGTTGCGCAGCAGCGGCTCCAGGGTGGCCAGGGCGCGCTCAAGGGGCGGACCGGCATCCACGGGGCGCGGCGCCTGCCCCGCTTGGGGGCGTTCGGCCCGGCAGAGGTCCATCAGACGCTGGACCATGCCCTGCATGTGCGCGGCGTTACGCTGGATGACCTCCAGAAAGCGGCGGCTCTGCTTGCGCGATTCCGCATCGTCCTGGGCCTGCAGGTCGAGCAGGGTCTCGGAGTAGCCCAGGATGCTGGTGATGGGGGTCTTGAGTTCGTGGGAGATGTTGGTCACGAAGTCGCGGCGCACCACCTCCAGGCGCTTTTCCTCGGTCACGTCGCGAAAGACCAGGAGCAGCTTGGCATGGCCGTCCTGCCCCGTGAAGCGCTCCACCCGGACGTCCAGGTGTCGGCCGCCGGGGGCGTCGCACTTGACCAGTTGCCCCTTGCTTGCGGCGCCGGACTTGAGCAGGCGGGTCACCACGCCGTGCAGCTCGGGTTCGGGCAGGGCCTCGATGAGGTGGCGGCCTGCCGCCCTGGACAGGTCCGGGTAGAGGTCATTCAGGGCCCGGTTCCAGGATTCCACGCAGCCCTGTCCGTCCAGGACCAGCACCCCGTCGGACATGGCCTCGAACAGGGTCTCGATACGCCGCCGCCCCTCTTCGAGATCGTTCACCGTCTCCTGCACGGCCGCGGCCATGCCGTTGAGGGCCTCGGCCAGGGGCTTGAACTCCCGGCCCGGATAATCCCGGATACGCAGTCCGTACTCGCCCCCACCGATGGCCTTGGCCGCGGCGGACAGTTCCCCGATGGAGCGCACCAGGGCCCTGGAGAGCAGCAGGGCGAAGAGCACCCCAGCGGCCAGGGTACCGAAGAAGATGCCCCCCAACGGCCCGGCCAGACGCAGGTATTGCTCCTGGATGTCGGAAAGGGGCACGGCCAAGCGCAAGACTCCGGCCGGCAGCCCCGACACCGCCTCCAAGGGGCTCGCCACATACAGCAAATCGCGCTTGAGCGTGGAGGAGCGGCGCAGATCCAACCCCAGGCCCTGTTCCTCGGCCCTGACGACCTCGGGCCGCGAGCCGCGGTCTTCCAGTTCTGGGAGCTTGCCGTAGACCACGCCGGAATCGGCCAGTACGCGCCCCTGGTCGATGAAGGTGATCCGGCAGCCCAACCGCTCCCCGAGGCGGGTCAGCCAGGCGTCGAACTCCTGCAGATCGGTGAAGGGGCCGTGCTCCTCCACCATCCAGGCCACCAGGTTGAGGTTCCTGACCGCATGCTGCTCGGTTTCCTTCAGCAGGCCGCTGCGCAGAGAACCACGCCCCGCGGCAAAGAAGGCCAGCAGGGCCAGACAGAGCAGCAGGCAGAACCCCAGACTGAGCTTGGCGGAAAAGGACATGGGTTGCATCACTACCTCCTTGGGGGCAGATGGCCGGTGCTGCCGCACTGGTTGGACGTCGGCCAGACGCTGCCGACGCGGCCGTCGCAAGTCTTCTTTGACAGCTGCCCCGGGTGCAGGTAAAGAGGGGCGACATTTATTTCCATTGCGGTCATTATTGCGCGGAGCCCGAAATACCCGGTCACTGGATGCGCCATCCCGGATAAGAGACAAGCATATCGCCCCCTTGACCACCCCCATCCCCCTCACCTACCAAGCCTCCTGCGTGGCAGCTCCATGAACATCTACGATATTTTTCTCGTGCTCTCGGTACTGGCCGGATTCCTCATGGCCTTCAACCTGGGCGCCAACGACGTGGCCAACTCCATGGCCTCGGCCGTGGGCGCCAAGGCCATCTCCGTGCGCCAGGCCGTGCTCATCGCCGCCATCCTGAACTTCGTGGGTGCCGTGTTCCTGGGATCCCACGTCACGGCCACCATCAGCAAGGGCATCATCAATCCCGAGTTGATCAACGACCCCAAGGTGCTCATGGTGGGCATGTTCGCGGCCCTGCTCTCGGCCGGAATCTGGATGCTGGCCGCCACCCTGACCTCGCTGCCGGTGTCCTCCACCCACTCCATCGTGGGCAGCATCCTGGGCTTCGGCTTCGTGGCCGGAGGGCCCGAGGCGGTGCAATGGGGCAAGCTGGTGGGCATTGTGGGCTCCTGGATCGTCTCGCCCTTTTTCGGCGGGCTCCTGGCCTACATCGTCTTCACCCAGATCCGCAAGCGCATCCTCTATGGTCGGGACCTCTATAAGCAAACCCTGCGCTGGGCGCCCTTCTGGATCATGGTCACCGTGGCCCTGGTGGTCTATTCCTTTTTCTACAAGACGCCCCTGGGCAAGGACCTGGGCTGGCATCCCGCCGTGCAGTTCCTGCTGGCCGTGTCCCTGTGCGGCATGGCTTTCTTTGTGGGGCGGCGTCTGGTGATCAAGCTCATGTCCCCCCTGAATGCCAATGCCGAGTCGGTGGAAAGCATCTTCCGCAGGATGCAGGTGGGGACCTCCTGTTACGTGGCCCTGTCCCAGGGCGCCAACGACGTGGCCAACGCCATCGGTCCGGTGGCGGCCATCTACGTCATCGCGCGGGGGCAGGGACTGGTGAACACGGCCGAGGTCCCCTTCTGGATGCTGGCCCTGGGCGGCGTGGGCATCGCCGTGGGCATCGCCATCCTGGGCTACAAGGTCATGGTCACCGTGGGCGAGCGCATCACCATTCTCAACAACACCCGGGGCTTTGCCGTGGACTTCGGGGCGGCCACCACGGTGCTCGTGGCCTCCAACATGGGCATGCCCGTGTCCACCACCCACGCCGCCGTGGGTTCTGTGGTGGGCGTGGGACTGGCCAGGGGCTTCCAGGCTGTGGACCTGCGCGTCTTGGGCAAGATCGTGCTCTACTGGGTCATCACGGTGCCGGTGGCCGCGCTCACCAGCATCGTCATCTTTCAACTGCTACGCTGGACCATCCTGTAAACAACCGCG
>CAZNSV010000465.1:0-2937 GCA_964575775.1 uncultured Desulfovibrionaceae bacterium | reverse complement strand
ATCATCGCCGTGGCCGACGTCATGGAGGCCATGAGCTCCCACCGCCCCTACCGCGCGGCCCTGGGCCTGGACAAGGCCCTGAACGAGCTGCTGGCCGGGCGGGGGCGCAGCTTCGACCCCGACGTGGTGGCGGCCTGCCTGCACTGCTTCCGCGCCAACGGCTTCAGCTTCGAGTCCTGAGCCCTCCATGCCCGCGCGCATCCTCATTGTTGACGACGAAGCCGGCATCCGCCTCTCCCTGCGCGGCATCCTGGAGGACGAGGGGCACCTGGTGAGCGAGGCCCCGGACGGCGAAAGCGGTCTGGAGGCCGTGGAGCGCGAGCAGCCCGACCTGGTGTTCCTGGACATCTGGCTGCCGGGTCTGGACGGGTTGGCCGTGCTGGAGACGCTGCGCGCCCGCGCCCCTTCGAGCCCGGCTGGATTCCTGGACAACGGCCCCCAGGTGATCATGATCTCCGGGCACGGCAACATCGAGACCGCGGTGCAGGCCATCAAGAAAGGGGCCTTCGACTTCATCGAGAAGCCCTTGTCCCTGGAAAAGGTGGTCATTGCCGCCAACAAGGCCCTGGAGTTCCAGGCCCTGCAGCGGGAGAACCTGGCCCTGCGCCAGACCCTGCAGCGGGGCGGGGCCATGCGCTGCAGCGGCGGCTCCCCGGCCATGACCGAGCTGCGAGCCCAGATCGAGCGGGTGGCGCCCACGGACGCCTGGGTGCTCATCAGCGGCGAGAACGGCACGGGCAAGGAGATCGTGGCCCGCTCCATCCACTACCAGAGCCGCCGCAAGGACAAGCCCCTGGTGGCGGTGAACTGCGCGGCCATTCCCGAAGAGCTCATCGAGAGCGAGCTCTTCGGCCACGAGAAGGGCGCCTTCACCGGCGCCGAGAGCGCGCGCACGGGCAAGTTCGAGCTGGCCCACAAGGGCACCCTGTTCCTGGACGAGATCGGCGACATGAGCCTCAAGACCCAGGCCAAGATCCTGCGCATCCTGCAGGAGCAGTGCTTCGAACGCGTGGGGGGGCGCCGCACCATCAGGGTGGACGTGCGCGTCATCGCGGCCAGCAACAAGAACCTGGAAGAGGAGATCCGCGCCGGGAATTTCCGGGAGGACCTCTACTACCGGCTGCGAGTCTTTCCCCTGGAGGTGCCGCCCTTGCGCCGACGGGCCGAGGACCTGGCCCTGCTCATCGAGGAGTTCACGGCGGCCATGGTGCGAGAGCACGGCTTCAGCCCCTTGCGGCTGCGGCCCGACGCCTTGGAATTGCTCATGCGCTACCCCTGGCCCGGCAACGTGCGCGAGCTCAAGAACTTCGTTGAGCGCATGCACATCCTGCACGCCGGGCAAGAGGTAGGGGCGGAGCAGTTGCCGCCGGAGTTCCGCCCCCAGAATGGTCAGGCCACAGCGTCCGCGAGCGAGACAGCCACGGCTTCGAACGCTCCCCCAGCGGACTTCAAGGCGGCCCGGGCAGACTTCGAGGCGCGGTTCCTGGAGGCGCGCCTGCGCGAGTGCAACGGCAGCGTGGCGGCCCTGGCCGAGGCCATCAACATGGAGCGCAGCTACCTCTACCGCAAGCTCAAGATGTACGGCATCACCCCTGCCGAGTGAGGGGCTTGCGCGCGCTACGCCGTGCCTTGCGCCTTGAATCCCCGGCCACTTTGGTCTACAGCTTCAGCCCATGACAACGGCGATCCGCTCCGTATTCCTGATCACCAAGGCCGGCGATCCCCATGCCGTGGCCCTGGGCGACGAAATGGCGCTCTGGCTGCATGAACGCGGCATTGCCATCACCCGGGCCGAGAATCCCGGCACCCTCAGCAGCTGCGAGACCTCCTTTCCCGAGCTGGAGCACGGACCCGAGCCGGACCTGGTGTTGGTGCTCGGGGGCGACGGCACCATGCTCAGCGTGGCGCGGCGGCTCAAGTGCCGGGCGCCGCTCCTGGGCGTGAACCTGGGCAAGGTGGGGTTTCTCACGGAGCTCTGCCCCGCGGATTGGCGCGAGCGGCTGGGTCCGGTGCTGGAGCGCGGGGTGGGCCCCTGCGAGCGCATGGCCCTGGCCTACACCGTGCTGCGGCCGGGCGAGGCCAGGCCCCTGGCCGAGGGGCGGGTGATCAACGACCTGGTGGTCTCGCGCGGGGCCCTGGCCCGGCTCACACCGCTGCACCTGGCCGTGGACGGGGAGGAGGTGGCGGTGGTGCGCTCGGACGGGCTCATCGTGTCCACGCCCACGGGCGCCACGGGCTACGGGGTCTCGGCGGCCGGGCCGCTGCTGCATCCGGCCTTGGGGGTCTATTGCGTCACGGCCATCTGCCCCTTCATGCGGGAGTTCCACCCGCTGGTGTTGCCCGCGGAGGCGGCCCTGGACATCACGGTGCTGGAGAGCGCGGCCGAGGTCTTCCTGACCCTGGACGGCCAGGACGGCCTGAAGCTGCGCAGCGGCGACCGCATCGAGGTGCGCCGCGCCGCGCGGGGCTTCTCCATCGTGCGGCTGGAGGGCTCTTCGTATTTCGCGAAGCTGCGGGCCAAGGGTTTCGTGCGCGAGCACGCCCAGCCCGGTGAACCGGGCATGTCTGGGGGCGTTTGATGGGCAAGGAAAAAATCAAGACCGTGGAGCGGGTCGCGGACAGGCCCGACCTCACGGGGCTGGCCTCGGCCAAGGATTTGCGTTTCGGGCAGGACCCGGTGCTGGACGCCTGGATCCTGCACTTCATGACCGAGAACAATCTCGAGTACCTGCTCAATCCCTTTCTCAACGCCTCGCCGGAGCAGCTGGGCTTCATGGTGAGCATGGACGACGACCAGGTCTATGCCCCTTGCTCGGACGAGGTCTTCATGGCCCTGCTGGCACCCCAGGCCGACCCCAGGCTGCTGGGGGCCTACGAGACGGTCTGGCGGGTGGTGCAGCGGCTGGTGGCGCAGAACATCGACAGCGAGTACACGCG
>CAZNSV010000464.1:0-2948 GCA_964575775.1 uncultured Desulfovibrionaceae bacterium | reverse complement strand
TTCGACGGCGCCCGCATCCTGGAGATCGAGGCCGAGACCCGCCACGACGTCATCGCCTTTCTCACCGCCGTGGAGGAGAAGGTCGGCCCGGCCGCGCGCTACATCCACCTGGGCTGCACCTCCTCGGACATCGTGGACACGGCCAACGCCCTGCTCCTGGTCCGGGCCGGGGAGATCGTGCTCCAGGGCTTCGAGCGCGTGCTCACGGCCCTGGCGGACCTGGCCCAACGCCACAAGGACACCCCGGTCATGGGGCGCACCCACGGCATCCACGCCGAGCCCACCAGCTTCGGCCTGAAGATGGCCGGGTTCCACGCCGAGATGCAGCGCCACGTACAGCGCGTGCGCACCGCCCTGGAGGACGTGCGCGTGGGCAAGATCTCCGGCGCCGTGGGCACCTACGCCCACCTGGATCCGCGCCTGGAGAGTCTGGCCTGCGCCCGCCTGGGCCTGCGGGTGGACCCCGTGTCCACCCAGATCATCCAGCGCGACCGCCACGCCGCCTTCCTCACCGCCCTGGCCCTGGCCGCCGGGGGGGTGGAGCGCCTCTGCGTGGAGCTGCGCCACCTGCAGCGCACCGAGGTCCTGGAGGCCGAGGAGGGCTTCGCCAAGGGGCAGAAGGGCTCCTCGGCCATGCCCCACAAGAAGAACCCCATCTCGGCGGAAAATCTCACCGGGCTCTCGCGCCTGGTGCGCAGCAACAGCCTGGCCGCCATGGAGAACATGGCCCTCTGGCACGAGCGCGACATCAGCCACTCCTCGGTGGAGCGCGTCATCTTCCCCGACTCAACCACCCTCATGGACTACATCCTCAACCGCCTGGCCGGGCTCCTGGAAAAGCTGCGCGTGCTGCCCGAGAACATGCTGCGCAACATGGAGCACTCCCACGGGCTCTATCTTTCCCAGCGCGTGCTCCTGGCCCTGGTGGAAGCCGGGATGGGGCGCCAGGAGGCCTACGCCCTGGTGCAGCGCTGCGCCATGCAGAGCTGGGAGACCAAGCGCTCCTTCCCGGAACTGGTGCGCGCCGACAGCGACATCGCGGCCAAGCTGCCGCCAGAGCGCCTGGACGAGCTGCTGGACCCGGGCTACTACCTGCGCTTCACGGACCTGATCTTCGACCGGGTCTTCGGCCACGCCCCCACCGGGGCCGAGGGCGCGGCGGAGATCGCGGCGCGCAAGGCCAAGCTGGCCCGGCTGCTGGTGGAGCTCAGCTACCGGGAAGGCGACTTCACCCTGGCCTCGGGCAAGAAGAGCGACTACTATTTCGACTGCCGCCAGACCGCGCTGCACCCCGTGGGGGGGCGGCTCATGGGGCAGCTGTTCCTGCACCTGCTGCGGGGGCGCGAGGTCCAGGGCGTGGCGGGCATGACCCTGGGCGCCGACCCGCTGGTCTCGGCGGTGTCCGTGCTCTCGGTGGAGACCGGAACCCCCCTGCCCGCCATCATCGTGCGCAAGGAGGCCAAGGGCTACGGCACCAAGCAGTACTGCGAGGGGCTGGCCAACTTCGCCCCCGGCAGTAAGGTGGCGCTGCTGGAGGACGTGGTCACCACGGGCGGGACCCTGGTCAAGGTCATCGAGCGCATCCGGGCCGCGGGGCTGGAAGTGGCCTGCGTGCTCTGCGTGCTGGACCGGGAGGAAGGGGGGCGCGAGACCCTGGCCGCCGCGGGTTTCGAGCTGGAGGCCATCTTCACCCGGCGGGAGTTGCTGCAGTCGGCCGGCCGCGCCTGAGCTTGGGGAAAGGTCCATCGTGCGACATCACCAAAGGCAAGGGCCTGACCGGGCTTTGCAACGGGTATGCGTTAAAATTTTTCTAGACATTCCGCCCCGGCCTGCTTAACAGCAAGGTGCAGCGAGCCCGCCGTTTTTGGGGCCTGGCCGTGCTCAACCGATTGCAAGGTGTTGTCGCCTATGGTACTGCACACGACACATCCCAGTTGTCCGTACAACGGTACACCCCTAACGCCTGTGGATAGCATGCTGCAGAACGCCCCTCGTCCTTCCGGTCTCCACGGTTCGTCCGGGAGCGGTGCCTCGTTGCGCCGTCCGCTCCTTTCGGCTTCGCTCCTCCTGCTCCTGGCCCTGCTGCTGCCCGGGGGTGTCTGGGCCCAGACCAAGGCCAAACCCGTCGCTGAGCCACGCGATCTGTGGAACGTGCAGCTGGGCACCCACCCCAACGGCCCCTCGCGTTTCGTGGCCATCGACAAGAACAAGCAGACGCTGTTGATCATGGAGCAGCAGAGCCCCCTGACCCAGCGGGAGAAGTACTTCTGCGCCACGGGCGAAGTGCCCGGGGACAAGCAGTACGAGGGCGACCTGCGCACCCCGGAAGGCGTGTATTTCGTGCAGAGCCGCCTGAGTCGCGGCCTGGACTACGAGCTGTACGGCGACCTGGCCTTCACCCTGGACTACCCCAACCCCGTGGACAAGGTGAAGGGCAAGACCGGCTCCGGCATCTGGATCCACGGCCGGGGCTACGTGCCCAAGGAGCGGGAGACCAAGGGCTGCATGGCCCTGGCCACGCCTGACATGCACCGCATCGACCCCTTGTTGGGGCGGGGCACGCCGGTGGTCATCGCAGGCGACGTGCAGTGGACCGGGGACAAGCTCCCCAGCAACACCCCCGACGAACTCGTGGACAAGGTCAAGGCCTGGGCCAATGCCTGGGAGAGCAAGAGCGACTCCTACTTCCAGTTCTACGACCAGTCCCGCTTCCCCAAGGGACAGGGACAGTCCTTCGAAGCCTTCCGCAACCACAAGCAAGGACTCTTTCGGAGCCTGCCCTGGATCCAGGTCATGGTCACCGATGTCCGCGTGCTGCCCGGCCCCGACTACTGGGTGACTTATTTCGGCCAGTTCTACCGCTCCGCCTCCCTGAACAGCGAAGGCCTGAAGCGCATCTACTGGATGCCGGACGAGAACGGCGAACTGCGCATCGTGGGCGAGCTGTG
>CAZNSV010000463.1:0-2967 GCA_964575775.1 uncultured Desulfovibrionaceae bacterium | reverse complement strand
TGCACGTGCTCCTCGCCCAGGCCCAGGCTCTCGACAGCGAGCCGGACCACGTATTCAAAGTCGCAGTCCCCGGCGAAGCTGCCCTTGGGCACGCGGAACAGCTCCTCCAGTCGGTGGTTGGAGGCCATGACCTGGCCCGCGGCGTCCACCATGAGGATGGCGTGCTGCATGTGCTCGAGGGTCGCCTGCAGGATGCCGGTCTTGCGCAGCAGCTCGTCCTGCATGGCCTTGCGCAGGGTGATGTCCTCCTTCACGGCGATGTAGTGGCGCACCACGCCGGAAGGACCAGCCACCGGGGAGATGGAGGCCGACTCCCAGTACTCCTCGCCATTCTTCTTGCGGTTGCAGAACTCGCCACGCCAGGTGCGCCCCGCCGCCAGTTCCTGCCACATGGCGGCGTAGTATTCCTTGGGCAGGGAACCGGCCTTGAGGAAGCGCGGGTTGACACCCAACACCTCTTCCTTGGCGTAGCCCGTGAGGGTGCAGAACTGGGGGTTGACGTACTCGATGACGCCTTCGGTGTCGGTGATCACGATGGAGGCCGGGCTGTGCTCCACCACGCGGCGGAAGAGGTCCAGCTCCCGGGTCAGCTTGCGGCTCTGATCGACCTCGTCCGCCAACTGCCGCGCCAAGTCTGCCTGTCGGCGGTGCGCGCCGTGCAGCAGCCAGACCAGCCCCGTGAGCACGGTGACCACGAACAGGGCCAGACCCAGGAGCAGGCGGAACTGCATGGGCACCATCATGTCCGCGTTCTCGGCAGCGCCCAGGACTGCCGTTGCCCCCAGCGCGAACACCACAAGGAAGCAGGCGGCGCAGAGTGGCAAAGCGGGGCGAGCGGGCCAGGGCATCCGGTTTCCTTGGGCTTTTCGTCACTGTGCGGCTGGTTGCGGACACGATTATCCATGCCCAGACTAGCCCAGCCGCGCCCCAGGCACAAGCGCCCCAAAGGGGTCTTTCATTCCACGCCGAACTTTTTCAATTTGTTGTGCAGGGTCACCCGCGAGATGCGCAGCAGCTTGGCCGCCTCGCTCTTGTTGCCGCCGGTCTGCTCCAGGGTGGCCAGAATGGCTTCGCGCTCCACCTCCTCCAGGGGGCGCCCCGCGGCAGCCCCACCAGCAGAGGGCGTCTCCGCACCCTGCGTGGCCTCGGCAATGATCAGGGGCAGTTCCCGCTCGCTCACGTAGTCGCCCATGCTGAGGATCACGGCCCGCTCCACCGCGTTTTCCAGCTCGCGCACGTTGCCCGGCCACTGGTGCTTGAGCAGCAGGTCCATGGCCTGGGGCGTGAACCCCTTGAGGGGCTTGCGGTTCTTCTCCGCGAAGCGCTGCAGAAAGTGCTGGGCCAAGAGCGGCAGGTCCTCGCTGCGCTCCCGCAAAGGGGGCACCTGCAGGGTCATCACGTTGAGCCGGTAGAACAGGTCCTCGCGAAAGTGCCCCTCTTCCACGTACCGGGCCAGGTCGCGGTTGGTGGCGGCAATGATGCGCACGTCCACGCGCAGGGGCTGGTCCGAGCCCACGCGCTGCACCTCGCGCTCCTGCAGCACGCGCAGGAGCTTGGCCTGCATGGCCAGGGGGATTTCGCCCACCTCGTCCAGGAAGATGCTGCCCTTGTCCGCCTGGACGAAACGCCCCTCCCGGCGTCGGTCCGCACCGGTGAAGGCACCCTTCTCGTGGCCGAAGAGCTCGCTTTCCAGCAGAGTCTCGGTGAGGGCGGCGCAGTTCACCGTGACCAGGGGCTTGTGCCGGCGAGGGCTCAGGCCGTGCACGCCCCGGGCCACCAGCTCCTTGCCCGTGCCCGACTCGCCCGTGATCAGCACCGTGGCCTCGGTGGGCGCCACCATGGCGACCATCTCCACCAGCCTGCGCATGGGCGGGCTCTTGCCGATGATGGCGGCGAGCTCGCGCCCCTCGGGCAGACTGCTGCGCAGCTCCCGGTTCTCCTGCTCCAGGCGGGTGTGGTCCAGGGCACGCTCCAGGGTCAGGCGCAGCTCGTCGAAGTCCAGGGGCTTGGTCAGGTAGTCGTAGGCCCCGGCCTTGAGGGCCTCCACCGCTGTATTGACCGAGGAGTAGGCGGTCATGATCAGCACGGGCACGGCCGGATTGTAGGCCTTGATCTCCTTGAGGGCCTCGATGCCCCCCAGGCTCGCCATGCGCACGTCCATGAGGATGGCGTCGAAGGGGCGCTCGCGCACCAGGGCCACGGCCGCGCTGCCGTCGTCCGCGCCGTGCACCGTGTAGCCCCAGCCCTGGATGAGGATGCTCAGGGTGCCCAGGTGCCCGGGGTCGTCGTCCACGATCAGGATTTCCGGCTTGCCACGCCCGCTCATACCGCCTCCTCGGACTGCCGCGCCCCGGAAAGGGGCAGCAGAATGGAAAACACGGCGCCCTGACCGGGTGTGCTGTGCACCCGCACCTCGCCGCGATGCGCCTCCACGATCTTCTGCACGATGGCCAGACCAAGCCCCGTGCCCCGAGGCTTGGTGGTGTAGTAGGGGTCGAAGATCCGGGCCTGATCCTCGGCCGCCAGGCCCGGCCCGGTGTCTTGCACATCGATGCGCACCCGCTCCGCTCCCCCGGCGGGGGCGGGTTCGCGCCCCACCTTCACGCTGAGCCGCCCGCCCCGGTCCATGGCCTGGACCGCGTTGACAAAGAGGTTGAGCAGGGCCTGGGTGAGCCGGTCCGGATCCAGCAGCAGCTCGGCCGGAGCCTCGCGGGCCTCCAGTTCCACCGTCACCCCCCGCGCCTCGGCATCGCGGCGCACCAGCTCCAGACAACGCTGCACCAACGGCACCAGGGGGGTTTCCCTGGCCGCAAGCTGGGAGGGGCGCGCATACTCCAGCAACTGCGTCACGGCGCGGTTGAGACGCTCCACCTCCTGCACCATGATCTCGGCCATGCGCTTGCCGTCGCTGCCTTCCTCGAACCGCGAACCGAAGAACGTGGCCGAGGCCTTGATGGAGCTCAGAGG
>CAZNSV010000462.1:0-2971 GCA_964575775.1 uncultured Desulfovibrionaceae bacterium | reverse complement strand
CAGGACAGGGCCGAGCGCAGCCCGCCCTGCAGCTCGCGGCGCAGGGCCGTCAGCCCCTGCTGGTATTCCTCCGGCAGGGGCAGGCCGATGAAGAGACGCAGCACCGCCATGACCGTTACTCCTCCTGCCTGGTCCCGAGTTCCAGCCGCTGCAGCAGCAATTCCAGGGCCATGAGCACACTTTGCCACCGTACCCCGGCCCGATCGCCGGAAAATAGGAAGCTCTCGGCGGACACGAGGCCCTGCAGGGATACGGCGATGCAGACCGTGCCCACGGGCTTTTCGGGCGTGCCCCCGGTGGGGCCGGCAACTCCGGAAATGGCCACACCCACCTCGGCCTCCAGGCAGCCACAGACCCCCAGGGCCATGGCCCGCACGGTGTCGAGGCTCACGGCGCCGTGGGCTTCGAGGACCTCCGGCGGCACCGCTAGCACCCGCTCCTTGACCGCGTTGTGGTAGGCCACCACGGCCCCGCGAAACCAGGCCGAGCTGCCCGGCAGGGCCGTGAGCAATCCGGCGAGCAGGCCCCCGGTACAGGACTCCGCCACCCCGAGCTGCAGGCCGTGCCCCACGAGCAGAGCGGCCAGGCGTTCCACCCGTACCTGCAGGGGCGGATCAGGTTCCCACATGCCCCACTCCCTCCCGCCTCTCGTGACGTGGGGCACAACCGTGTTTGACAGAGCAGACCGCGATACGTAGATGCTTGTTCATGGAGCAGAGCAATGTCCCATTTTGACGACTTCTGCAACGCCCTGGCCCAAGAAACGCTCATGGAGATGGCCGAGAACTTCTTCGGGGAGCGGGCCTCCATCGACGAGGAGAAGGAGCGTTTCGCCATCCAGGCCCACAACCTCCGGCAGCAGGCGCAGCTGGCCCTGGCCAAGTCGGCCCTGGTGCACGCCCTGCTGGTGACGGAGGAGAACGCCCACGAGCTGTACTACCGCCTGGGCATCCGGGCCGGGGAGCTGATGCTGCACGTGGAGCCGGAGCAGGCCCGGCTGGATTGCCCCATGCCCTTCGCCTTCACCGCGCGCCACCGCCACGCCAAGCTGCTGCTCCTGGCCTACGCGGCCCAGCAGCAGGCCTGCGACGCCTACATGAACGGCAGCTACCAGACCCTGCCCGGCCACCCCAACCAGCCCGGCAGAAAACGCCTGACCATGCACTACAAGCTGCTCAAGGACTGGGCCGGGCACATCAACCGCCGCATCCGCAAGGTCAACGAAGGGCTGGCGCCCTCCTGCGTCCTGGGCTTCGCCCGGAGCATGAACGTGGACTCCATGGAAAAGGAGCGCATCACCGGCGCCACCCTGAACAACTACTGCTGCTCCCTGGACCAGGACCTGGCCATTGCGCCCGTGAGCTGCCACGACCAGGGACTCATGGAGTTGCCGGACCTGCCCCCGATGAAGGAGGTGCGCCATATTCTGCGGAGCCTGGCCGGGGAGGTCTTCAGCGCCCACGGTGAGCAGCTGAGCGCGTTGCTGCACCGCCTGGCCAGCGGCCGGGAGCGGGACTTGACAGCGGTCCGCCCCCCCCGGTAGAGCCGCAGGGACTTTGCGCTCCCGCCAGGCCCTCCAGCCCAGAGACCCGAATCCATGCCCCAAGCCTCCTCCCGGCCGCAGCACCGCATCCTGCGCAAGTTCGCCTATCTCTTCAGCGCCCACTGGGCGCGGGAGCTGCTCCAGACCGTCTTCCTGATCTACCTGGCGCGCAACTTCACCGTGACCTACGGCCAGTTCATGCTGGCCCTGTCCATCGGGCAGATCGTGCGTTTCGTCTCGGAGTGCGGGCTGAACCAGCACCTGGCCACCATGCTGGCGCGCAAGGCCGACTATCCCACGGCCCTGGTGGCGCAGTTCACCCTGCTCAAGGCCGTGCTGCTGGGGCTCTCGCTGCTGGGCATGCTGGGCTTCATCTTCTGGCAGGACTACAGCCCGGAGCTGCGCTGGCTGGTGGTGATCATCGGCGCGGGCGTGGGCCTGGAGGCCCTGAACAGCACCTTTTTCGTGGTGCTGCAGATTCTGGGTCGCCAGGACGTGGAGGGGCGGCTGCGCACCCTGGCCGCCACAGCCGGTTTCGGCTACGGCCTGGGCGCCCTGTTCCTGGGCTTCGCCCCCGTGACCGTGGCCTTCTTCAAGCTCATCGAGACCCTGGGCAACTCCACGGGCGCGGCCTGGAGCGTCATGCGGCGCGCCCATTTCCAGATGAACCGGCGCAAGCTGGCCGAGGTCTGGGAGACCTGGAAGCAGAGCATCGTCTTCACCCTCATCGCCGTGGTCACCATCCTCTACAACAAGATCAACATCTTCTTCCTGCAGAACGCCGCGGGGGCCGAGGGCGTGGCCCAGTACAGCGTCACCTGGCAGACCGTGGAGGGCGTCTGCTCCCTGGTCTCGGGCATGCTGCTGGGCAAGGTCATGTTCCCCATCTTCACCAAGCTCTGGGTGAACAACAAGATGGAGTTCCGCAACCTGGCCCAGAGCTCCGCCCGCTGGCTCATGGCCGCGGCGTTCCTGGCCATGTTCGTGCTCTTCATCGAGAGCGACCGCATCATCCTGCTGATCTACGGCCAGGAGTACCAGGACGCGGTCTGGATGCAGCGCTGGCTGGTGGCCGCCATCCTCTTCGCCTTCATCCACAACCTGGCCGGGTTCCTGATGCTCAGCTCGCACCAGGCGCGGCTGTTGCTCTGCTTCTACATCGCGGGGCTGGCCCTGAACCTGGTGCTCTGCCTGGTGCTCATTCCCCGGGACCCGCTCTTGGGCACCTGCCTGGCCATCGTCCTGACCAAGGGCTTCGTGGCCCTGCTCTCCGTGGGCTATTGCCAGCTGCGCTACGGCCTGATCCCTCTGGGCGCCCTGCTGCAGCTGGTGCTGGCCCTGGGCCTGGGCGCGGGACTCTACCTCCTGGGGCAGGAGTTCCTCTTCCGCGAGGCCGCCGAGGTCCTGGCCCTGCTGCCCATGCTCTAC
>CAZNSV010000461.1:0-2973 GCA_964575775.1 uncultured Desulfovibrionaceae bacterium | reverse complement strand
CTGGGAGCCGCAGACCTCGGCCATCACCCCCAGTTCCTGGTGAAAGCCCTGGATCAACTCCCCCATGTCCTGCCCGGCCATGGAGTCCAGGACCCCGCCCGCCATGCTCCCCAACTCCCTGACCTGCCCGGCGTACTGCTGCAACTGCTCGCCCAGGCGCAGGAACTCAGGCTCGTGAGCGTGGATGCAACCGGACAGCTGCCGCTGCAGCTCCGGCAACATGCGGGAGCACAGCTCCTTGAGTTGTCTTGTGGTCTCCTCGGCCGCTTGGTTTCGGCTCATGTTCCAGCTCCATGGTACCTGGAGCAGAAAGCACTCGACTTTCTGCTCAGGCGGCTACGCCGCTTAAACCACGCTTGCTGCGTGGTTGTTCTCGAACTTCGCGCAACAAGATGATGAACACTTAATGCTCTCCGTCATGTCCTCCTGGGTACCCGGGGTCTATCAGTCTTGGTCCCCTCACTTGAAACGAATCTCAGCCCGAGCCGACCGCTTGTCCAGGGGAGTTACCGTAACGCTGATCTTCTGGTTCATGTATTCCGCGGCGCCATGCAGGATGCCTTCGAAGTAGTCGAAGAGTCCGCGATCCGAGCGGTAGGTCATGATCAGCACGTTACCCTTGTCTTCATAGCTGAAGCTGGGGGGCTTGATGCCCGGATAGTCCTTGGTGAGCTGCTTGTGCATCTTGTCGATGGAGAGATACAATTCCTTGAGATTGCTGGCCTTGATGTAACGTGTGTACATCTTGCCGAACTGCTTCATGGTGAAGCGCCCAAAGCCCAGGAAGATCTCGCGCGAGGCTTTTCCGGTCTTCTTGCTCAGGGTCTCGGCCATCTGCTTGAGCACCACGTCGGGATAGTTGGATGTGGGCAGGAAGGTAGGATGGCCAATCTTGTCCTGCATGTCCTTGAAGGTGGCGTCGCCGAACTGCAGTTTCACGTAGTCCTGCATCAGTTTGGGGAGCACGCCGCGCATGCTGCCCTCGGACTTCCAGAGCAGGTCGTTCTGCTTGGCGCCTTCCAGTTCCAGGGCCAGGGTCAGCAACTCCTGGGAGAGCCGCGCCAGTTCGCGGGTGGCTTCGGCCGCCTGTCCGGCCCCTTCGTCGGCCTCGCGGGCAATGGTCGCGATCTCCTCGATGCTGTGGTTGATCTCTTCGGCCGCGGCGGATTGTTCCTCGGCCGCGGTGGCGATCTGGGCGACCCGCATGGCCATGTCCTCGATGCGCCCCATGATCTGGTGCAGGGAATCACTGGTCTGGTTGGACAGGCGGGTACTCTCCTGCACCTGGCGCTGGGTCTCGTCCATGGAGGTCACGGCGTCGCGGGAACTGCTCTGGATGGTCCTGATGGCCTGCTCCACCTCCTTGGTGGCGCTCATGGTCTTTTCGGCCAGTTTGCGCACCTCGTCGGCCACCACGGCGAAGCCGCGTCCGGCCTCCCCGGCGCGAGCCGCCTCGATGGCCGCGTTCAAGGCCAGGAGGTTGGTCTGGTCGGCGATGTCGTTGATCACGCCGATGATCCGGCCGATTTCCTCGGCCTGCCCGTCCAACTGGGCCAGGACCTCCGCGAGCTTGGCCGAGGCGCCGGCCACCCGCTCGCTGCCGGTCAGGGCCTTGGACACCAGGTCCACGCCGTCACGGGCGGCACGCTGGGCCTCGTCGGCCGCCTGGGAGGTCGCGGCGGCGTTCTGGGCCACTTCCAGGACCGTGGCGGTCATCTCCTCCATGGCTGTGGCCACGGTTTCGGACTGCTGCTTCTGGCGCTGGGCGCCCCGGGCCTGCTCGTCCGCCGAGGCGGAAAGCTCTTCCGAGGCCGAGGCCACGCGCTGGGCCACGTCGGTGATGGTTCCGCCCGTGGCCAGCAGGCGCTCCTTCTCGGTCTGCAGGGCGCTCACACGCTCCACATAGGTCGAGGCATCGCTGAAGCCCGCGGCCAGCCCCGTGGTTTGGCCCTTGGCGTCGCGCAGGACCTCGGCATTGACCAGCACGTCGCGGGCCTGGCCGTTCCTGGCAACGAGCCGGGCCTGGGCGCCGCGCACGGGCTCACCTCGCAGCGCGCGCTCGAAAATTTCCGCCCCTTGATTGAAAAGGCTCGCGTAGGGCTTGCCCAGCACGTCCTTGGCCTGCACCCCGCAAAAGGCCAACAGGCCCTGGCTGGCGGCCCGCAGGTTGCCTGCCGCGTCGGTGAGCAACAGGGGTTGGGGGTTCCCTTCCAGGGCCTGGCGCTGCAGCGTCGCGGCGCTCAAGGTCTGCTCCAGGGACTGCACGGCCTTGCTCAAGGGGGCCTCCGCCCCTGCCCCTGAAGGGATCAGGGACTTGAGCGCCTGCAGTTCCCCCCCGGCCAGGGCCTGCTCCAGTGTGCGCCCCAGCCGTTCCTGGCCGGCTGCTCTCTGGGCATGGAGGAACCAGGTGCAGCCCAGCCCCACCAGTACGGCCACGCTCACGGCCCAGAGTGCGGGCACCAGGAACACGAGCACCGGCAGGGCGCTCATCACTATGCCGCAGACTATCAAGACCACAGCCTTGTCGTTTCCACTTTCCGTTGCCATGCCATTCCCCCCTCGGTGTCTCCGCGTGGAAGTTCATACGATTATGACCACGAATACGCAGATTTCCGCCCGGATGCAAGGCTATTACTTGATGTGGATCATTCTTGACCATCCGCGCTGGGGGCCTTGCCGACAGAACCTCGCCTGCCGCACGGTCAAAGGCACCACTATCAGCTCAAAAGATGAGCGTTTCGTGTACTCCGAAAAAAACTCAACCCTTTCCAAACAAAGCCTGTTGCAGACCCAGCAGTGTATCCACGCCCCCCTGCTCCGGCTCGGGATGGAAGATCGGGCCATAGCCCAGCCGTTGCGCCTGGTTCATGCGCACGTCCTGCCCCCCCGCGGGGCGCACCTGCCCGTTCAAATCCACCTCCCCCCAGAACACCGCCCTTTCCGGCAAGGGGCAGTCATAGAACGACGACAGGA
>CAZNSV010000460.1:0-2975 GCA_964575775.1 uncultured Desulfovibrionaceae bacterium | reverse complement strand
CGTGGACGACGGCGCCGAGGGGGCGGGCCTGCGGAACACGGCCCTGGCGGACGCCATCGTGGGCCGCAGTCCGGCCATGCAGGAGCTCTACAAGTTCATCGGCCGGGTGGCGCCCACCGACGCCACGGTGCTCATCCTGGGCGAGTCCGGCACCGGCAAGGAGCTGGTGGCCCGGGCCATCTACCAGCACAGCCTGCGGGCCGAGCAGCCGTTTTTGGTCATCAACTGCGTGGCCATTCCCGAGACACTGCTGGAGAGCGAACTGTTCGGCTACGAGAAGGGCGCCTTCACCGGCGCCAGCACCCGGCGGGTGGGCAAGATCGAACAGGCCAACCGTGGCTCGGTCTTTCTCGACGAAATCGGCGACATGCACCTGGGCATCCAGGCCAAGCTCCTGCGCCTGTTGCAGGAGCGCCAGATCGAACGCCTGGGCGGCCGGGGCACCATCCCCGTGGACGTGCGCATCATCGCCGCCACCAATCGCGACCTGGCCCAGGCCGTGGCCGAGGGACGTTTCCGCGAGGACCTCTACTACCGCCTCAAGGTGGTCACCCTGTCCCTGCCCCCATTGCGAGAGCGCAAGGGCGACATCCCCCTGCTCACGGACTACTTCCTGGAGCGTTTCGCCGCCGAGGCCAAGGTGGATATCCCCACCCTCGCCCCGGAGGCCAGGAACCTGCTGCAGGCGCACCACTGGCCCGGCAACGTGCGCGAGCTGGCCAACACCCTGCGCAAGGCCCTGATCTTTCACAGGGGCGCGCCCCTGGAGCGCGACGACATGCTGCGGGCTCTGGGCACGGCCGAGGGCCCCGGAACCACGGCCGAGCAGACCAGGACCGACGATCTGCTCCGGGACTGGCTGCGCGCGGAACTATTGGCAGGGGGGCGCAAACGCCCCTTCGATGAACTGCACGCCCACTTCGAGGAGCTGCTCATCCGTGAGGCCCTGGAACTGACCGGGGGCAACCGCAGCCGGGCCTCGCGGTTGTTGGGGGTCTCCCGACCCACCTTGCTGGCCCGCATGGCCAAGTACGGGCTGCGCGAAGAGCCCGGTTCCGTGCTCTGAACTCCGCCTGGGGGCGTGAGATCAGCCGCCGTCGCGTTCCTGCAGGCGGGTCAGGCAGGCGTCGCGTTCCACCAGCGCGGCTTTCATATCGATGTAGGCGCGGTTGAGGGTGGTCTCCAGCTGCCGGATACGGCGCTCCATGCCCTCGGCGTCCGGCTCGTCAGCCGTTGCTTGCCGCAGCTCCCGGAGCTGCTCCTGCAGTTCGCTGTTCTGGGCCCGACATGCGGCCAGCTGGCTGCGCAACTCTTCCGTCTCGGCGTTGCCGCAGGCGGCAAGCGTCGTGCAGAGGAGCAAGGCAGCGAGGAGCAGGCCCAGAAGGCCGACAGGTTGCAAGGAGCGGGGCGTGTGCATGGGGAGCCTCCTGGGCACGGACGCAGACAGCCCGGCGTCGTGTTCACGGGTCAGGGGATGCGTTCAGGTCATTTGACGATGTCGTGATAGTGCCCCCGCTTGTGAATTTCATCGGACTTGTAGCGAAAGAAATCCACATTGGGACTCTGCTTGTGCCGTCTGCGCAGTCTGCGCAGCAGCAGGAGCAGCAGCAGGGCCGGCAGGCCCAGGGCCAGAACGACGATCCAATACGGCATAGGCTTCACTCCCGAACCCATCGGGGCTGCCCAAGGCAGCTGCCCGACGGAAAAACGTCACGACGTTTCCTGCAGGGTAGCCTGCTTTGGCTGGAAAATCCAGTCTGGGACGTGGAAAGTCCGAACAAGGCGTTCCCCCTCGGCCCGACCGCACTTGATTTCCACCGGCCTCCCGTCTTGGCGGACTGGGGCATTTGCGGTATGGCTCTGGCTGCCCGAGGGGAAGGCCTCCGCGGGGTTTGTCGAGCACCAGGGCAGGGGCCTTGCGCCCGTGCGGGAGTGTTACTGTGGGAAACGGGCTGTGTGAACCTGCCCGGACAACGGGGAACTGCAATGCCGCCACGTATGACGCCGTTACGGGCCATCCGCAAGAAGTGTCTGGAGTGTTCCGGGGGAGACAAGCAGGAGGTGCAGGATTGCGTCCTGGTCCACTGCCCCTTGCACGTGTACCGGTTCGGGCTGGACCCTCATGAACCGGCTACCCTGCTCAAGGAGCAGGCCGCGGAGCCAAAGGAGGCGCAGCCTACGCACGACGCTCCGGAACAAGCGCCCGCGGCGCGGGTTCCCGGGCCCGAACCACTGGTTCCGGCGGCTGTCCAGCAGTCGCAACCCGAGCCGGAGTCTGTGGCGTCTGGGGCCGAGGGCGAGGCGGAACGGAGCCCAGGGCCTGAGCAGGCACTCCCCGTTGCCACGCCTGTCCCCCCGGTGGAGCAAACGCCCGACTCCGCATCGGGCGGGCAGGGGCCCGCAGGGGGTAAACGGCGCGGCAAGCGCAGCGACCAGTATTCCCTGCTCTGAGCCTGGGCTGCAGCCCGGCGGCATGATTTTTTGTCCGCTTGCCAAGGAGGTCTGGCGCGGCGTAAAATGATGGCAAGGAGTGCGGCGCGGCGAGCGCATTTTCGCCTTGAAACAAGGCTCCTTCCTGAAGCGGTTGCCAATTGTTTCAGGGAAATGCACAAGAGCATCCAGCCAAGTTCAATGGCACAATGCTCCAGGCGCCGCAGGGGGGGTGAGCATGAAAGGTCTATGGGTGGGAGCGACCTTGGGCTTGCTGCTGGTCTTGAGCCTGGGGCGGATGGGCGAGGCCGCCGAGGGTCGCTTGGTCTTTGCCAGCACGCCCTGGAAGGCACCCGAGGTGTTGGAAGAGGTGCACCGCCCCTTGATGCAGTATCTGGCCCGGGTACTCGCAGTGGAGACCGTGTTCCACGTGGCCACGGACTACGAAGAACTGGGGCGGCGTCTGGAAGTCGGCACCGTGGATGTAGGCCTCTTTTCCCCCAATGCCTATGTACAGGCCAAGTCGCGGCTGCCCGGTCTGCAAT
>CAZNSV010000459.1:0-2999 GCA_964575775.1 uncultured Desulfovibrionaceae bacterium | reverse complement strand
TCTCGAGGATGTACTCGGTCACGCCGTTGCGGGCGTCTTCCACGTTGAGCTGCACGATGACGGCGCCGTATCCGTCGTAGTAACGCTTGTAGGTGGCGATGCGGCGGTCCATTTCCGGGGCCTGGCTGATACGGCCGCCGGAAATCTTGGCCTCGCGGTCAACGCCCACCACGTTCTCGCCGATGACCACGGGGATGCCCACCAGGGCGCAGCCGATGGCGAAGGAGTCCCAGTAGCGGGCGGCGATGAGGGTGGAACCCAGGGCGCCGGTCATCAGGGGCAGGCGGACCTTGGTCTTCTTGCCGTTGCCGAATTCGGTCTCCAGGCTCACGTTGGTGAACAGACAGTTGTCGGCATTGCTGGAAGTGTTCTCGGGCAGGCCCTGGGCGCCGTACAGATTCCCCTGGATGCGCAGCGAGTTGTAGGAAACGCCTACGTGGGTGGTGTTGTCGCTGCCGGCCGTGACCAAGCCGTAGTCTCTGGGGTAGAGCACCGACCTGCCCTGAAGCCCGGCGAGCCAGGTTTCACATTTCCCCGCACAGTCCGCCCTGCACAAGGTGCACAAACCGGATTCGCAGGCCGTGCCCCGGTTGGTGGTGCCGATAACGTCGTTGCCCTTGGACCGCTTCTGCATGGACCTTTCTCCTTGCTGCTTGATATATCCCGATTATCCCGGATCCCCCAGAGTATCCCGGATCCTGCCGGACCCTGTGAGGCCGCGCCTTTAGCCCGATAAGCGCAATTTTGTAGCCTCCGTTCTCCCTGCGGTCGATAGGGAGACTCCTGAAATAATCGGGATGTTTTCCCGGTTTTCTTCGGGTTTTTCTCCTGCGGACTTGAGCGGCGCCGCCTATTCACTAGCTGCGGTCAGGGGGTGTATAGCCCTGAATACGGCAGTTTCCGAGACCGCGAGCCTCCCGAGGCCGGGTCTGTTTCTCTCCAAACAATGCTGCGCACCAGTCCGGGGAAGTCATGGTCCATCATTCGTTTCCTCCCCACGATCCCCTTCCGCCCCCACTTCCGGCGTTGCTGGCCAAGGCCCTGGGCTGCGGGCCGGGGCGCCTGGCGTTGCGCTCCTGGTCGCACCTGGATCAGGACCGCTTGCGGGTGGTCCTGCAGCCGCCCACGTGCCGGAACTGGAACCTGGCTTTCCTGGCCGTGGGCGAGCCCACGGTGCTGCTGGCGGAACTGGGGGCCGCCTTCCTGAAGGTGGTTCCCGTGGGCGAGCTGCGCGGCGAGGCGGCCGTGAATCTGGCCGATCTGCTCCTGGAGGGGCTGGAGGAGGGCTGCGCCCGCTTCATCCTGGATTTTTCCCGGGCCAGGACCGTGGAGAACGCCGCACTGGGCGTCTTGCAGAGTTTTCAGGCCGCGCTACTCCGGGAGGGGCGGTTGCAGGACCTGACCCTGCTGCCCCATGCCACGCCCCGGCCCCCGCAGCAGACGTTGCTGCAACCCGCCACCCTCTTCTGCTGCCCGCAAAAATCTTGACTTGCCCCTGCTTTGCGTCTACCACGCCGCGAGTATGCGGTGGATGTTCCGCCGTGCAGTTTTTGATCAACCCCAGGTCTGGGAGCCTATGAGACAGTACAGCAACAAGAAGATCCTCGTCACCGGGGGTGCCGGGTTCATTGGCGCGCATCTTTGCCGGCGGCTGCTGCAGGCAGGGCACGAAGTTCTCTGCGTGGACAACCTCTTCACCGGCAACAAAGACAACATCATCGAACTGATGGAGAACCGCCGCTTTGAGTTCCTGCGGCACGACATCACCTTCCCGCTCTATGTGGAGGTGGACCAGATTTACAACCTGGCCTGCCCCGCCTCGCCCATCCACTACCAGTTCGACCCGGTGCAGACCACCAAGACCTCGGTGCACGGCGCCATCAACATGCTGGGCCTGGCCAAACGCACCAAGGCGCGCATCCTGCAGGCTTCCACCAGCGAAGTCTGCGGCGACCCCGAGGTGCATCCCCAGCCCGAAAGCTACTGGGGGCACGTGAACCCCACGGGGCCCCGCTCTTGCTACGACGAAGGCAAGCGCTGCGCCGAGACCCTGTTCTTCGACTACTACCGCCAACACAAGCTCGACATCCGCGTGGTGCGCATCTTCAATACCTACGGCCCCCACATGCATCCCAACGACGGCCGGGTGGTCTCCAACTTCATCGTCCAGGCCCTGCGCAACGAGGACCTCACGGTGTACGGCGACGGCTCCCAGACCCGGAGCTTCCAGTACATCGACGACCTGGTGGAGGGCATGGTGCGGATGATGGACAACGAGCTCGGGTTCATCGGCCCGGTGAACATGGGCAACCCCAACGAATTCACCATCCGGGAACTGGCGGAACGGGTCCTGGCCATGCTGCCGGAGAGCAAGAGCCGCATCGACTACCGCCCCTTGCCCACGGACGACCCGCGCCAGCGGCAGCCCGACATCCGCCTGGCCAAGGAGAAGCTCGGCTGGGAGCCCAAGGTGCTGCTTCCCGAAGGCCTGGAAAAAACCATCGCCTACTTCCGTACCCATCCTTTCGTGACCAAGGGCTGCCAGACAGGATAACCCATTGGCATCCTGACTGTTGTAGTCGGAAATCTCGTGACGTGTCATGGGGGTGGTGTTCAGACACCGCCCCTGGACGCAAAGCCCGCCTTGCCGTATGGTCCCGGAATCCAGAAATCCGGAAACCGGCAGCAAGGAGAGCGTACCATGGCAGATTCCCGGCAGCGCATCGAGACCCTGGCCCTGCACGCGGGGCATTCGCCGGACCAGGACACCCTGTCCCGGGCCGTGCCCATCCACCAGACCACCAGCTACCTCTTTCGGGACAGCGCCCACGCCGCCGCCCTGTTCTCCCTGCAGGAGGCCGGCTACATCTATACCCGGATCATGAACCCGACCACGGACGTGCTGGAGAAGCGGCTGGCCGCCATCCACAACGCCCCGGCCGCGCTGTGCACCGCCTCGGGCATGAGCGCCATCTTCTACACCGTGGTGGCCATCACCG
>CAZNSV010000458.1:0-3003 GCA_964575775.1 uncultured Desulfovibrionaceae bacterium | reverse complement strand
CGTGATCTCGGACATCGCGGACCAGCCCACCCTCCTGGCCCTCAACGCGGCCATCGAGGCCGCCCGGGCCGGGGAGTCGGGCCGGGGCTTCGCCGTGGTCGCCGACGAGGTGCGCAAGCTGGCCGAGAAGACCATGGCCGCCACCCGCGACGTGGGCACCGTGGTGGCCGACATCCAGAGCCAGGCCGGGCGCAGCGTGCAGACCATGGACGAGGCAGCGGCGGCCGTGACCCAGGCCACCAGCCTGGCCGACGGTTCCGGTCAGGTGCTGCAGTGCATCGTGGACCTGGCGCGCTCTACCTCCGACCAGGTGAGCTCCATCGCCGCCGCGGCCGAGCAGCAGGCCGACAACTCCCACAGCATCGCCGCGATGCTGCGCGCGGTGGACGACATCGCCCGGGAGACTTCCGAGAGCGTGGCCCGCTCCCAGGATGCGGTCCAGGCCCTGGTGGCCCAAACCGATGCCGTGGCCGGACTGGTGGCGGAGTTGCAGGGCTCCTGACCCGCGCGCTCCTGGCGGCCACTCGGCCAGGGGCACGGCCCCACAGATTTAGTTTGACAGCAAAGCAATCATGTCCTAAAGCTGCTTTGCCTGCAAACTACATCTCGGGAGCCCAGCATGATCGGCAGATTCTCAAGCCTCGGCGAATACAAGGAACTCATGGGCAGCAGGGAGCTGCTGCTCTGTCTCGGCGGCGGGGCCCTGGCCCTGGCCGCCTTTCTCTGGGAGTGGGCGGGGTTGAGTCCGACCTGGCTCGCCACGCTCCTGGCCCTGGCAGCCGTGGCCATCAACGGCCTGCCCATCGTGCTGGAGGCTGCGCGCGGGCTCTGGCAGCGCCAGGTCAACGTGGACGAGCTGGTGAGCCTGGCCATTGTGGCCTCCCTGCTCCAGGGCGAATTCTTCACCGCGGCCACGGTCAGCTTCATCATGACCCTGGGTGCCCTGGTGGAGGAGGCCATCAGCGACTCGGCCCGGCGCTCCATCCAGGCCCTGGCCCGCATGACTCCCGAGGAGGCCACGGTGTTGACTCCCGAAGGGAGCAGCGTGCGCCCCTTGACCGAGGTGCGGGTGGACGACCGCCTGCTGGTCAAGCCCGGGGAGCGCATCCCCGTGGACGGCGTGGTGCTCTCGGGCGTCAGCGCCGTGGACGAGTCCACCATCACCGGCGAGTCCATCCCCCGCACCCGCCGCCCCGGTGATACCGTGCTGGCCGGGACACTCAGCTACAACGGGGTGTTGGAAATCGCCGCCAATCGCGTGGGGGGCGACACCACCCTGGGCAAGGTGGTGCACCTGGTCACCGAGGCCGAGGCCCACAAGTCCCAAGCCGGGCGCTTCATCGACACCTACGCCAAGTGGTTCACGCCCCTGGTGCTGTTCTGCGCCGCCCTGGCCTGGTGGCTCTCGGGCGAGGCGAGCCGGGCCGTGGCCGTGTTGGTGGCGGGCTGCCCCTGTGCACTGCTCATGGCCGCCCCCACCGCTACGGTGGCCGCCGTGGCCCGTGCGGCCCGGGCCGGGATCCTGGTCAAGGGGGGGCGCCACCTGGAGCAGGCCGCCAAGGTGGACACGGTGCTTTTCGACAAGACCGGAACCCTGACCCTGGGGCAGCCCCGGGTGGAGGAAGTGGTGCCCGAAGCCGGATGCAGCCGGGAAGAGCTCATCGCCTGCGCTGCCGGGGCCGAGCAGAACTGCACCCACCCCCTGGCCCGGGCCGTGCTCAAGGCCGCGCACTACGCCAAGGTCACGGTGCGCAAGGCCGAGGACGTACTCAGCGAGATCGGTCTGGGCGTGCGGGCCGTGCTGGACGGCCACGTGATCGAGGTGGGCAGCGCCTATCTGGGCAGTGGCGAATCCGCCCTGCCCCTGCCCTTGCGGGAGCGGCTGGCCGCCATGAAGGAGCAGGGCGCCACGCCTCTGGTGGTCTACCGGGACAGCCGCCCCATCGGCTTGCTGAGCGTCACCGACACCGTGCGCCAGAGCGCGCGCCAGGCCGTGGAGGCCCTGCGCGGCCTGGGCATCGCCCGGCTGGGCATCCTGTCCGGGGATCACCAGCGCTCGGTGCAGGGCATCGCCCAGAGCGTGGGGCTCGACGAGACCTGGGCCGGACTCAAACCCCAGGACAAGCTCGAGGTCATTGCCCGGCTGCAGCAAGAGGGGCGCCGGGTCATGTTCGTGGGTGACGGGGTGAACGACGCCCCTGCCCTGGCGCGGGCGGACATCGGCGTGGCCATGGGCGCGGCGGGCACGGACGTGGCCCTGGAGACGGCCGGGGTGGCCCTGACCCGCGACGAGGTGGGCAAGCTGCCCTTTCTCATCCGCCTGGCCCGGCGCATGCTCGGGCTGATCAAGGTGAACGTGGTGCTGGGGGTGGGCTTCAACGCCCTGGCCATCCTGGGCAGCTCCTACGGCCTCTTGAGCCCCATCGCGGCCTCGCTCTTCCACAACGTGGGCTCCATCGTGGTGGTGCTGTCCTCGGCCAGCCTGATCCTGCTGCGTGAAGACACCAAGGCGCCCACGGCATGAACGCTTGCGGAGGGCACATGGAGCACCTGGAGGAGCTGACCCAGAGTCTGGTGGAATTCTACGAGCGCTTTTCCTCCTGGGAGCAGGGCGTGGTCAAGGAAACGGGCCTGACCCTGCCCCAGATGCACACCCTGGAGGTCCTGGGCACGGCGGGCCCCCTGCGCATGAAGGAGCTGGCCGAGAAGATGGGGGTCACCACGGGGGCGCTCACCGTGCACATCGACCGGCTGGTGCGCGCCGGACTGGTGCTGCGCAAGCCCAATGCCGAGGACCGGCGCTCCTACCTGATCCACCTGACCCCGGAAGGCGAGGCGCACTTCGCGGAGCACCACAAGCTGCACCTGGAGCTCTCCCACGAGCTGGCCGGGGCCCTGGAACCCGAAGAGGTACCGCGTTTCCTGGCCGCCCTGCGCAAGCTCACGGCCCGGTTCTGACGTCGACCCGTCGCCCAACGTCCGAGGGTGCTACGCGGAGAACGG
>CAZNSV010000457.1:0-3008 GCA_964575775.1 uncultured Desulfovibrionaceae bacterium | reverse complement strand
AGCCGGGAGGGGCTCTGCCGCAGCTCCCGTGTCGTGGAGCAGTACCAGGCAGAGCGGGGCCTCCTGCACCGGATCCAGGCCCAGGAGCGCGGTCACGGCCACGTCGTCGAAGTCGTAATACAGACTGGGTGCGAACCCTTCGGCCGCCAGGGCGGCCAGCAGGTTTTCCAGCAGGTGCCCGGCGTCGAGCAGGCAGTAGCGGTAGGCCCGGTCCAGATATTTCCAGGCCGAGCGGAAAAAGATGCTGGTGAGGACAAAGGCTGCCAGCGGGGGCGGTGCCTCACCGCCGCCCCGGATGGACCCGGCCAGACCCGCCAGGGCCTGGGGGCGCCCCAGCTGCGTGAGGGCATGCTCCAGGGGGCGGTAGTGCAAGAGCCCACCGGGCAGTGTGCGCTCCGGCGGGGCCGCGAGGTCGGGCCGCAGGGCCAGGTAGAGCTCCACGGGGTAGAGGGCCCCGGCCGAGGCGTTGCTGCGGTAGTGGAAGATCTGCCCCCCGTGGCGGGCCTGGACCGTGATGCCGCAGCAGAGGTGCAGGATGCGGCTCAGGGTCTGGGGGAGCAGAGGCGGCTGCGCGGCGGGGAGCCTGGCCGACCCCTGGAAGATGCCGCGCGGGGTTGCGGCGGGGAAGTCCTGTGGACGGGGCAGGGCGAAGTGGTGCAGGTCCTGTTCGTGCTGGTAGCGCTTGAAGAGGGTGGGCTGGTTGCTCCAGTCCAGGGCGCGCCCCTGCAGACTGTGGCGGTCGTGCCGGGTATGCAGATGGTAGGCCGCAGCCTGGCTCCGGGCCTCGTCTCGAGCGGGGGGGACGTCGTGCTGCATGATTCCTCCCTGTGCCAACGGTCCAGCGGGACAGCGGTACATTGGTTCGGCCAGGCAAGGGGCGGCACTTGACCCCTACGGCGCAAGTGTGAAAAAAGGCTCTTCCCGTGCCCGGGCGCCTGGCCCGGTTGTCCGCCCTGTGGCCGCGGGCCGCCTGGCCCGCAGGGAGCGGCGTTTTCCCGCTGTTTCATTTCTGTTACCCGAGATAATTCCGGGGGTAAAGCGAATGTCGTCCTCGCCGTTGCACGTCGTGCACACCGTTGTCTGGATCGCCCTGCTGGCCGCGCTGACCGCGGCCGGAGCCTTCATCCACGTGCCCCTGGGGCCGGTACCCATTTCCCTGCAGACCCTGTTCGTGCTCCTCTGCGGCTTTGCGCTGGGGCCGCTGCACGGCGCGCTGGCGGTGGGACTCTACCTGGTGGCCGGGTTCATCGGCCTGCCCGTGTTTTCCGGGGGCGCCGCGGGTCTGGGGCACCTCTTCGGCCCCACAGGGGGCTATCTGGTGGGCTTCATTCCCTGCGCCGCCCTGGGCGGGCTGGCCGTGCGCAAGCTCGAGCCGGGGCAGACCCCCGCCTGGAAGACCCTGCTCTTCTGGGGCGGGCTGGGCTTTGCGGTGCTCTATGTCCTGGGCGTGCTGCGGCTGGCCATGGTCCTGGACATGGATCTGGTCAAGGCCGCGAGCGTGGGCATGCTGCCCTTCCTGCCCGGCGACGCCCTGAAGCTGGTCGCGGCCTGTGGCGCGGCCCGCCTGCTCCACGCCCGCAGGCTCCTGCGGCGATGATCGCGGTCCGCTCCTGCTCGTTCCGCTATCCTGGGGGGGCGGCGGTGCTGCAGGACATCAGCTTTGACGTGCCGCGCGGGACCCTGTTCCTGGTGGCCGGGTGCAACGGCAGCGGCAAGAGCACGCTGCTGCAGCTCCTGGCCGGACTGCTGGAACCCAACTCCGGCAGTATCGCGGTGGACGGCGCCACCAAGGCCCGGGAGCTGCGCGCCAGGGCCTCGCTCTGCCTGCAGGAGCCGGACCTGCAGATCCTGGGTGCCACGGCGCGCGAGGATCTGGCCCTGTGCCTGCCGCGTGGCGCGGACTTCGCCCCCGCCATGTCCATGGCCGCGCGTCTGCGGTTGGAGCAGAGCCTGGACGCGCCCGTGCAGATCCTGTCCCACGGGCAGAAACGCAAGCTCTGCCTGGCCACGGCCCTGCTGACCCAGGAGCGGCGCGGCGCCGGGCGACCGGCCCTGCTGCTGCTGGACGAACCCTGCAGCGGCCTGGACTACCCCGCCCTGCTGGAGCTCCGGGAGATTCTGAGGGAAAACAAGCGCCTGGGCGTGACCCAGCTGGTGGTGAGCCACGACCTTGAGCCCCTGGCCGATCTGGCGGAGGGGCTGGGCCTGATCCAGGAGGGGTGCATGCGCCACGTCGGCCCCCCGACGGAGGTGCTGCGCCATGCCCGGGACTGCGGCGTGCGCCCCCCGTGCGCTTGGCGCGAGGGTGACCCCCTGCCCGAGTGGCGATAAGACAGTGAGGGGTCCGGCTCAGGGCGTGCCGGACGGAGTTGGGGGCGTGTCCTGACGGTCAGGCTCCACGGCCGGCTCGATGAGCTCGCGCACCACGAAGATGGGGCGCTGCTTGGACTCGATGAACAGCCGCGACAGGTATTCCCCGAAAATCCCCAGGGTGAAGAGCTGCAGCCCACTGAAGAAGAGCACCACCACCATGGTGGAGGCGTAGCCCGGCACGTCCACGCCCAGGATCACGGTCTTGAACACGATGAACAGGGCGTAGAGCGCGGCAAAGGCCGAGAGGCACCCCCCCACGTAGCTCCAGAGCCGCAGGGGCAGCGAGCTGAAGGAGGTGATGCCCTCCAGGGCCAGGTTCCAGAGGGACCAGAGCCGCCACTTGCTGCTGCCCGCCTCCCTTAAGGGGCGGCTGTAGGTGACCTCCGTGCGCCGAAAGCCCACCCAGGCGAAGAGCCCCTTGTTGAAGCGGGTGCGCTCGGGCAGGGTCTTGAGCGCCTCCACCACCTTGCGGTCCAGGAGCCGGAAATCCCCCACGTTGCGCGGAATGGGCACTTCGCTGATGCGGTTGATGCAGCGGTAGAAGAGCTCGGCACTGGTGCGCTTGAAGCGGCTGTCGCTCTTGCGGTCCGAGCGCACGGCGTCCACCACCTCGTAGCCCTGGCGCCACTGGGCCA
>CAZNSV010000456.1:0-3013 GCA_964575775.1 uncultured Desulfovibrionaceae bacterium | reverse complement strand
GACGTTGCCGCCCTGCCCCTGCAGGATGTCGTTGAGGCCGCGCAGCAGGCGGTCGAGCTCCACGGCGCTGCGGCGGATGTCCTGGGAGGCCTTGTCCAGATTGCCCAGGGTGCCCGGCAGCATCTTGGCGCTGGTGGCCAGCGCGGGATCGGAGAGCATGTTCTCCAGGTTGTTCACCACCTTGCGGATATCGCCCGAGGCCTCGTGGATGACCTGCAGAGCCAGGGCCATGGGCTCCTCGGCGTCGGTGATGATGCGCTTGGCACCGGCAGCGGTGGCGGAGATGTCCGGGATGATGGTGGCGGCCCGGGGATCCTCCACCAGCTCGCGCACCCGGGCGAAGGTGTCGCGCAGCTCCGCCAGGCTCTGCACCAGCAGCTGGCCGATGTCCTTGACGTTGGCTTCCTGCAGGGAGCGGTCCAGGGTGGCGATGAAGTCGTCCAGGGTCTGGGCGAACCCGGCGAAATTGATCTGCTCCAGGTTGCGCATCACCCCGCCCACGGCCTCCAGGGCCGATTCCAGCCGGCTCATGGTGCTGGGTGCCGAGGGAAAGTAGAAGTCCTCCGGGGTCCAGGCAATGGGCAGGGGCGGATTGGTCTGCGGATCGAAGAAGTTGATCTCCAGGAAGGCCACTCCCGTGAGCCCCTGGGTGGTGAGCCGCACCCGCAAGCCAGAGGCCACGATCTCCCGCAGGCGCTCCGCCGGGTCCTTGCTGGGCAGGAACGTGCGCACCACGTCCTCGCGCAGCTCCATCTCCACCAGCACGTAGCGCGAGGCAGGTGAATCCTCGGCGATGGTGGCGTATTTGCTGACGATGAAGCCGATGTTGGAGACCCGCCCCAGGTTGACGCCGCGATACTTCACGGGCGCGCCCACATCCAGCCCCTGCACGGATTCGTTGAAGTAGGTCTCGGCGGGTACCGTCTTCTGGAACACCGCGGCGCCGCCGATGATGACGACCAGGGCCACCAGCATGGTCAGGCCGCTGAGCACGAACACGCCGACGCGATAGTAACTGCCTTTGTTGACTGCCATGGCCCCTGACCGGCTATTCCGGTTCCCGGTTGAAGAATTGACGGACTCTGGGATTGTCGGAGTGGTCCCGCAGCCAAGCGGGGGGACCATCCGCCACGATGGTCTTGGTACGTTTGTCCAACATTATCACTCGATCGGCTACGGTGTAAATGCTCGCCAGCTCGTGAGAGACGATGACGAAGGTCACGCCCAGGCTCTCGCGCAGCTTGAGGATGAGCTGGTCCAACCCGGCGGAGGTGATGGGATCGAGCCCGGCCGAGGGCTCGTCCAGGAACATGAGCATGGGGTCCAGGGCCATGGCCCGGGCCATGGCCGCCCGCTTCTGCATGCCCCCGGAGAGTTCGGACGGCATGTGGTGCTCGTAGCCCAGGAGCCCCACCAGGGAGAGCTTCATGCGCGCCATGAGGTCCATGGTCTCCTCGGGCAGCTGGGTGAACTCCTCCATGGGCAGCCGCAGGTTTTCCAGCAGGGTCATGGAGCCAAACAGGGCCCCGGACTGGTAGGTCACCCCGATCTTGCGCAGGATGCGCTGCAGGGTGGCCCGATCCGCATCCACCAGTTCGTCGCCGTCGATGCGGACGCTGCCGGACATGGGCGCGTGCAGGCCGATGAGGTGCTTGAGCAGCGTGCTCTTGCCGCAGCCCGAACCACCGAGGATCACGAAGATTTCTCCGGCCTGGACCTCGAAGTTCAGGTCCTTGAGGATCACGGTCTCGCCGTAGCCGATGACCAGGTCGCGAACCTCGATGATGGGGCCTTGTGTATCACGTTTCAGCGGCACCGCTCACCACCCCAGGATGTAGAAGCATACGGCCAGCACGCCGTCCGACACGGCAATGAGCACCAGCCCGCTGACCACCGAGGAGGTGGTGGCCGCGCCCACGGCGCTGGCCCCCTGCCCGGTCTTGAGGCCGCGCAGGCATCCGATGCCCGCCACCAGCAGGCTGAAGACCACGGCCTTGAACAGCCCGCCGATGAGGTCGCCCATGCGCAGGGACGACTCCACCCGCAGCAGGTAGGTGATCAGGGGGTAGCCCAGTTGCGTCACCACCACCGCCCCCCCAATGAGAGAGAACAGCACGAAGAACAACGACAGCACCGGTGTCATGACCATGGCCGCCAGCACCCGGGGCACGGCCAGGAAGCGCACCGGGTCCAGGCCCATGGTCTTGAGGGCGTCCAGCTCCTCGTTGACCTTCATGGTGCCGATTTCCGCCGCAAAGGCCGACCCCGAGCGCCCCGCCAGCAGAATGGCCGTGACCAGCGGCCCCAGCTCGCGCACCATGGAGATGGTCAGCATGTTGGCCACGTAGATGTCCGCGCCGAAGCGCTGCAGGGGCACTGCGGACTGGAAGGCCATGATCAGCCCCATGAGGAAGCCGATGAGCCCCACAATGGGCAGCGCGTACACCCCCACCCGCTCGCACACGAACAGAAAATCGCGCCAGCGGATGGTGCGCGGATGCCCCAGCGCGAACCACAGCGCCGCGCTCAGCTCCCCCACGAAGGACACCAGCCCGACCAGGTCCCGCCAGAGCCGCACCGCGTTGCGCCCCGCCTCTTCCGCCAGACTGTACGGGGGGCGCTCCCGTGTATCCACGAAGTCCGTGGACACGAACATGTTCAGCAAGGGGCGGAAACTCGGATTGAGGTCGTGGATCTCCAGGGAACGCCCCTTGCGTCCGCGCCGGATCTGCAGCTCGGTCAGGAGCCCGGCCCCGGCCATGTCCAGATAGTCCACCCCGGCCATGTCCAGAATGAGTTTGTCCATGCCGCAGGCGTCGGCCTTCCGGAGCACGTCCTCCCAGATGGCCGTGACGCCCTGGTAGTCCAGGCGCCCCTTGAGGGCGATGACCCAGCCCCCCTCGCGCTGCTGGCACTCCACCAGGGGCAGGACTTCCGCCCCCCCGGACGAAGCCCTCCCCTGCGTGGCGAGATTAGTGCTGGTACGCCCGCTCATGACTGGGGCACTCTCTGC
>CAZNSV010000455.1:0-3013 GCA_964575775.1 uncultured Desulfovibrionaceae bacterium | reverse complement strand
GGCTGATTCCGGGCCTCACCCAGCGGCGTATCGACCCCGTGGGCACCGGCGGCGACAACCGCCACAGCTTCAACTGCTCCACGGCCACGGCCCTGGTCCTGGCGGGCATGGGCTACCAGGTGGTCAAGCACGGCAACCGGGCCGTGTCCAGCACCAGCGGCAGCGCCGACGCGGTGGAGGCCCTGGGCCTGCCCATGCCCACGGAGCCCGAGGCGGTGCGGGACGAGTTGGCCCGCCGGGGCTTCGTGTTCCTCTTCGCCCCCCACTTCCATCCAGCGTTCAGGCACATCATGCCCGTGCGCAAGGACCTGGGCATCCGCACCCTCTTCAACCTGTTGGGGCCGTTGCTGAATCCGGCGCGCCCCACACATCAGCTGCTGGGCGTGGCCCGGCCCGAGATCATGCAGTGCATGGCCGAGGTGCTGCTGTTGTCCGGCATCGAGCGGGCCGCGGTGGTGCACGGCGCCGGTGGCTTCGACGAGTTGACGCCCTTCGGCCCCAACCGCGTGGTCTGGGTGGGGCAGGGTTCCATCATGAGCACGGACCTGGACCCGCAGGAGTTCGGATTTGCCGGGGGCACGCCCGAGGACGTGGCGGTGCGCGGCAAGGACGAGGCTCTGGGCGTGCTGCGGGAACTGCTCTCCGGCGGCGGCCCCAGGGTGATGCGGGAGATGCTGGCCCTGAACGTGGCCGTGGCCGTGCACCTGCTGGAGGACGGCATGCCCATGGGTGAATGTGTGGAGCGGGCCCGGGGGGCCCTGGCCCAGGGCGTGGCGCAACGGATTCTGGCCGGGGAGGGCGCATGAGCCCTGAGCTGGGAACACCCCCCTTGCCCCGGATGCTGGAAAAGTTCCGACAGGCCAAGGCAGAGGAAATCGCGACCCTGGAACTGCTGCGGGAGCAGGGCAAACTGCCCCTGCTCTGGGAAGGGGCGCGGGTGCCCTTTCTCCCGGCCCTGGAGCAGGCTCCGGGCGGCCTGGCGGTGATCGCGGAATACAAGCGGGCCTCGCCTTCCAAGGGATTGATCAACGACAGGTTCGGGCCCGAGGACATCGCCCGGGCCTACGCCGAGGGCGGGGCCACGGCCCTGTCCGTGCTCACGGAAGCGCGCTTCTTCCAGGGCGACCTGGGTTTTCTGGAGCGCATGCACGGAGCCGGTCTACCGCTCCTGCGCAAGGACTTCATCCTGCATCCCTTGCAGGTCCTGCACACGGCTGCCACTCCGGCCTCGGCCCTGCTGCTCATCGTGCGCATGCTGGACGACGCCCTGCTGGGCGAGCTGCTGCACCTGGCCCGAAATCTGGGCCTGGAAGCGGTGGTGGAGGCCTTTGACGAGGCGGACGTGCTGCGCGCTCAGGAAATGGGGGCGCGGATCATCCAGATCAACAACCGCGACCTGGACACCCTGCGCACGGACCTGGAGGTCTCGGCCCGGCTGGTGCGCCACAAGCGCGAAGGGGAGCTCTGGGTCAGCGCCAGCGGCCTGGCCGTGCCCGAGGACCTGGCGCGCATGCGCGACCTGGGCTACGGCGCCGTGCTGGTGGGCACCTCGCTCATGGCCACGCCCGCACCCGGCGAGGCCTTGCGCGCCCTGTGCAAGGGGGTGCGGCCATGACCCGCTGTTGTCAGAACCTGACCATGATCAAGGTCTGCGGCCTGACGCGGCAGGAGGACCTCTTCTTCACCACAAGCCTGGAGAGCTCCCTGGCGGGGTTCATCTTCCACCCGGAGAGCCCCCGCCATATCGACCCGCGCCACGCCCGGGACCTGGACACCGGGCCCGCCATGCGCGTGGGGGTCTTTGTCAAGCAGAGTCGGGCCGAGGTCAAGGAGATCATGGAGGAGGCGCGGCTGCACCTGGCGCAGCTGCACGGCGACCAGGACGAGGCCTTCTGCGCGGCCCTGGGCAAGCACCGGGTCATGCGCGTGTTCTGGCCCCAGCGCTACGCCTGGCGGGCGGACCTGGAACAGGACCTGAAGCGGTTTGCTCCCCACTGCCGGTTCTACCTGCTGGATTCCGGCAGTTCCGGCGGGGGGCACGGCCGCAGTCTGGACTTCAGCTTCCTTGAAGGCTTGATCAGCCCCAAGGCCTGGTTCATCGCCGGGGGGCTGGGTCCGGACAACGTGCTGGAGGCCGTGCGCGCCTGCAACCCCTGCGGTGTGGACCTCAACTCAGGAGTGGAGAGCGCGCCGGGTGTCAAGGATCACGACAAACTCAAGGCCGCCCTGCGTCGGCTCTGTACCACTGTCCAGAGCACGACCCAGGTCGGAAAGGAATAAAGGAAGCGGATCATGCAACGAGGCTATTTCGGAGAATACGGGGGCATGTTCGTGCCCGAACTGCTCATGCCCCCTTTGTTGGAGCTGGAGCGGGCCATGCGCGAGATCCTGCCCAGCCAGGGCTTTCAGGCGGAGCTGGGGCAGGTGCTGCGCGACTACGTGGGGCGCCCCAGCCCCTTGTATCGCTGTCCCAACCTGTCCAAAAAGCTCGGTTTCGAGCTCTACCTCAAGCGCGAGGACCTGAACCACACCGGCGCGCACAAGATCAACAACACCATGGGGCAGGGGCTCCTGACCCGGCGCATGGGCAAGAAGGTGCTCATGGCCGAGACCGGCGCCGGGCAGCACGGCGTGGCCACGGCCACGGCCGCGGCCATGCTGGGGCTGGACTGCGTGGTCTTCATGGGCGCGGTGGACGTGCAGCGCCAGGCCCACAACGTGCGGCGCATGGAGCTCCTGGGCGCGCGTGTGGTGCCCGTGGAGAGCGGCACCAAGACCCTCAAGGACGCCATCAACGCGGCCCTGCGTTTCTGGATCGCCGAGCAGGAAACCACCCACTACTGCCTGGGCTCCGTGGCCGGGCCGCACCCCTTCCCGGAGCTGGTGCGCGACCTGCAGGCCATTGTGGGGCGCGAGGCCCGGCAGCAGTGCCTGCAGCAGGCGGGCAGACTGCCGGACTACGTGGTCGCGTGCGTGGGGGGCGGGTCCAACGCCATCGGCATCTTCCACCCCT
>CAZNSV010000454.1:0-3026 GCA_964575775.1 uncultured Desulfovibrionaceae bacterium | reverse complement strand
GAAGACCAGCGGGAAAAAGCCCTCCTCGACGCCGAAGAGCTCAAGGAGGACGACCTCGGTCTTGATCAGGACAAGGTCGAGCTCGACCTTGACGACGCCCCGTTCCTGGAAGACGAGGAAGAAGAGGAGGCGGAAGAGGAAGCCCCGCCGCCGCCTCAGGAAATCGAGGCCAAGCCCAAGCTCGATCTCAAGGCCCTGCTGCGCGACCGGCGGGTGCAGATCGGCCTCGGGGGCGGGCTCTTCCTGCTGCTGGCCCTGATTCTGACCCTGCTTTTCTGGCCGGAAAAGGAGGAGCTGCCGCCACCCACCTTGCCGGAAGTGGCCCCGGCGCCCCTGGAAGAGGAGGCTGCACTGCCCCCCGAGCACATCGTGGCCTTCAAGCCCTTCTGGGTGGAGCACGTGGACGAGGACGGCAACGTGCGGCTTCTCTATTTCAAGTTTTCGGCCCTGACCACCAACGAGAAGCTGGCCTGGGAACTGACCCACAAGACCCTTGTGCTGCGTGACGCGGTGTTTTATTATCTGAAGAATAAGGACCTTCGGTTTTTGGCCGATAAGTCTCAGGCAAGGCAGCTCAAGACGGACCTGCTGGGGGTCATCAATCAATATCTCAATGTCGACCAAGTCGAGGAACTGCTGATCGAGGAATACCTGGTGAAGTGAGATGTCCATCAATCTGGTGTTCATGCAGATGCCCGTGGTGGGGGAACTGGCGGGGGCCATGCAGGCGCAGCCGCAGGTCCAGCAGGCCATCGCGCGGCAGCAGGCCCAGGAGACTCTCAAGCTCGAGCAGGGCCAGGTTCCGGAAGTGGAAAAGCAGGACGAAACCAAGAGCGTGAACCCCGACGGGCACCAGGGGAGCGAGGCCGATCCCCGTCGCCGCAGGCGCCGCAAGCCCCGCGACCCCGAGCAGCAGGAACAAACCCTCGAAGCCAGTGAGAATCCCTGGGCCGGCAACATCGTCAACAAGCGCGTCTGACCCATGCCCACGGCGTCCAGGGCCCCTTGCGTCGCCGGGGGGCCGCCCCGGCGTTTCAGCGGCAATGCCACTGGACAGGGGCTTTGAAACGGGCTATGCGTGGCTGTTTGAAAAAAGCAAGGGAGCTGCATGGAACATATTGCCAATCCTGCCCGGCTTCAGGACCTGTGCTGGGGCTGGCGGCAGCAGGGACAGCTCATGGCCCTGGTTCCCACCATGGGCTATTTTCACGCGGGGCACCTGGAGCTCATGCGTTGGGCCCGCGCCAATGCCGACAAGGTGGTGGTGTCGCTGTTCGTGAACCCCACCCAGTTCGCCCCCACCGAGGATCTGGCCGCCTACCCCAGGGATCTGGAGCGGGATGCGGCCCTGGCCGCGGAGCAAGGGGTGGACGTGCTGTTCGTGCCGCCGGTGGAGAAGATGTATCTGCCCGGGGACGCCACCTGGGTGGAGGTGCCCGAGCTGGCGCAGTATCTGTGCGGCCGCAGCCGTCCCACGCATTTTCGCGGCGTGACCACGGTGGTGGCCAAGCTGCTGCTGCTGGCCATTCCCACCCTGGCGGTGTTCGGGGAAAAGGACTACCAGCAGCTGACCATCATCCGGCGCATGACGCGGGATCTGTTCATCCCCACACGCATTGTGGGGCGGCCCATTGTGCGCGAGGCGGACGGTCTGGCCATGAGTTCGCGCAACGTGTACCTGAGCCCGGAAGAGCGCGTCCAGGCCCCACGCATGCAGCAGGGGCTGCAGCTGGCCGCCGCGGAACTGCGCAAGGGGCAGCGTGACACCGCGGCCCTGGCGCAACTGGTCCGGGAGTTCTACGCCCGGGAAATACCCCTGGGCGAGACCGACTATCTGGAGTTCGCGGATCCCGACACCCTGCACCCCGTGAGCGTGGTGTCCGGACCCGTGCTGGCCGCCGTGGCCGTGCGCTTCGGCAAGGCCCGGCTCATCGACAACCTCCTCATCGAGACCGGCTCGGCCGGTTAGCTGTTGCCGCACCCGAAACATGAACGTCGTCACCAGCCTTGCGCTGTATGTCAAAAAGGCCCTCAAGGCCAATCTCATCGCCGGCATCCTGTTCCTGATGCCCCTGGTGGCCACCTATTGGTTCCTGTCCCTGCTCATCACCTGGGTGGACAAGACCCTGCTGCTCATTCCCAGGGCCTACCGGCCGGAGAACTTCCTGCCCTTTCCCATTCCCGGGCTGGGCTTGATCCTGGTCTTCCTGGTGCTGTTCTTCACGGGGCTGTTCGTGCGCAACCTGCTGGGTCGCAAGCTGGTGGCCCTGGGGGAGCGCATCATGTCCTGGATCCCTTTCGTGAGCAAGGTCTACAGCGCGGTGAAGAAGCTGGTGGAGACCATCTTCTCCACGTCCACCAAGGACTTTCAACGCGTGGTGCTGGTGGAGTACCCCCGCAAGGGGCTTTATGCCTTGGCCTTCGTCACGGGGGAAGCCACGGGCGAGGTCCAGAGCAAGACCGCCAGGCGCTGTCTCAACGTTTTTCTGCCCACCACGCCCAACCCCACCTCGGGCTTCTACCTCCTGGTGCCCGAGGAGGATGTGACTCCGCTGGAAATGAGCGTGGAGGATGCGTTCAAACTTTTGATGTCCGGCGGGATTTTGAGCCCCGACTCGGTTCCGCGCAAGCAAAACACGTTGCCGCAAGGCAAATAAACCGTCTCCGGAGGATGGGACATGATTCCTAAAGGAAAATACTTCTTCACTTCCGAGTCCGTGACCGAGGGGCACCCCGACAAGGTCGCCGACCAGATTTCCGACGCCGTACTGGACGCACTGCTGGCCCAGGACAAGATGTCCCGCGTGGCCTGCGAAACCCTGGTCACCACCGGTCTGGCCTTCATTGCCGGCGAGATCACCACCAACGGCTTTGTGGACTTCCCCAAGGTGGTGCGTGAGACCATCAAGAACATCGGCTACAGCAACTCCGACATGGGCTTCGACTGGAAGACCTGCGCCGTGATCTCCTCCATCGACAAGCAGAGCCCGGACATCGCCCAGGGCGTGGATCGCGACAATCCCGAG
>CAZNSV010000453.1:0-3044 GCA_964575775.1 uncultured Desulfovibrionaceae bacterium | reverse complement strand
CGATGGCGGCGTGAGCGAACTGAAAACCGCGCTTTTCAGTTCGCGGTCCTCCGCAAAATTCATATCTATGAATTTTGCGGACATCACTCTAGACGTCGTTCCCCAGTTCCGGAGCCGGAAGCCGGGGCAGCGCCGCTTCCAGCACCCGGGCCGCGCCGAGCATGGTCCCCTCGTCGAAAGCCTTGCCGATGAACTGGAGCCCCACGGGCATCCGGCTCTGGGCCCCGAGCCCCACGGGCAGACTCAGACCCGGCAGCCCGGCCAGGTTCACGGGAATGGTGAAGATGTCCATGAGGTACATCTTGAGGGGGTCCTGGGTCAGGGCGCCCAGCGGCCAGGCCGCCACGGGGGAGACCGGTCCGCAGATCAGGTCGCAGCGCTGGAAGGCGTCCAGGTAGTCCTGGCGGATGAGGCGGCGCACCTGGGCCGCCTTGCGGTAGTAGGCGTCGTAATACCCGGCCGAGAGCACGTAGGTGCCGATCATGATCCGGCGCTGCACCTCCTCGCCGAAGCCCCGGGTGCGGGAGCGGCGGTACATGTCCACCAGAGCCGGGGCGTCCTTGTCGCGCAGGCCGAAGCGCACGCCGTCGAAGCGCGCCAGGTTGGAACTGGCCTCGGCCATGGCGATGATGTAGTAGGTCGCCACGGCGTATTCCGTATGGGGCAGGGCGATTTCCACCGGCTCGGCGCCCAACTCCCGCGCCGTGTCCATGGCCTGCTGCACGGCCTGGGCCACTTCCGGGTCCAGCCCCGGCCCCCAGAATTCCTTGGGCAGACCGATGCGCAGCCCCTTGAGGTCCTGGCGCGCCGCGCACAGGGCCTGGAAATCCTCCACGGGGCGTTGGGCGCTGGTGGAGTCCTTGGGATCGTGCCCGGCAATGACCGAGAGCAGCAGGGCGGCGTCGGCCACGCTGCGGGTCAGGGGACCGGCCTGGTCCAGGGAGGAGCCGTAGGCCACCAGCCCGTAGCGCGAGACCCGGCCGTAGGTGGGCTTGAGCCCCACGCAGCCGCAGAAGGAAGCGGGCTGGCGTATGGAGCCGCCGGTATCCGTGCCCAGGGAGCCGAAGCACTGCCCCGCCGCCACCGAGGCGGCCGAGCCGCCGCTGGAGCCGCCGGGCACCCGGTCCGGGTCGTAGGGGTTCCGGGTGACTTGATAGGCGGAATTCTCGGTGGAAGAGCCCATGGCGAACTCGTCCATGTTCACCTTGCCCAGGAGCACGGCCCCGGCGGCCTTGAGCCGCGCCACGCAGGTGGCGTCGTAGAAGGGCACGAAGCTCTCCAGGATTTTCGAGCCGCAGGTGTTGGGCAGCCCGGCCACGGTGATCACGTCCTTGATGGACAGGGGCACGCCCCAGAGGGGCTGGTCCGGGTCGGGTCCGGCAGCGTCCAGGGCCCGGGCCTGGGCCAGGGCGGCGTCGGCGTCCACGTGCAGGAAGGCGGCCAGCCGGGGTTCGGTGGTGGCGATGCGCTCCAGGCAGGCGGTCACGGCCTGCTCCGCGCTGATCTCGCGGGTGGCCAGGGCGGCGCGCAGGGCGCCCAGGGTCAGGTCGATGATGCGGGTGGGATGGGGCATGGAAATGTAACCTCGAAATGGGCGAATTGGAGCGGAAGGATAAGTGGCAGGGGTCCCTACACGATCTTGGGCACGATGAAGAAGCGGCCGTCGGTCTCCGGCGCGTTGGACAGGATTTCCTCGCGGCGGCAGCTGCGCGTCGCCACGTCTTCGCGCAGGGGCGTGGGCTGCTCCACGGGCGAGTACAACGGCGCCACACCGTCAGTGGCGGCCTGGTTCAGCAGTTCCATGTAGTCCAGGATATCGTTGCACTGCCGCGCGATGCGCCCCAGAGCCTCTTCAGAGGGCTCCAGGCGCGCCAGCCGGGCGATGGACGCGGCGTCTTCCAGGGTGATGCGTTGGGGGGCGTTCTGTTCGGGCATGGTCGTATTCTCGTTGGGCCAAGGTTTCGTCGGGGGCGCGCGCTCACTCGGCAGGCAGCGGCGTGTTGCTCAGATCCTGGAACAGCACCTCGTTCTCCTGCACCGGCGTGGGGGCCTGGGGCGAGGACACGGGCTCCATGCCGAACAGGGTGTAGCCATGCTCGGTGGGGCGGAAGAGGAACAGGTCCTGGGTGGCCACGCCGGAGTTGTTCCAGCGCAAGGGGGCCATGCTCCAGTCCAGGCCCGCCAGCCCGGCCAGGCTCGCGTTGATCTGCCCGGGGGTCCAGGTCTTGGGCAAGGGGCCCAAGGCTACGGCGAAGCGCACGAAGTCGTACCCCAGGGCGGTCCAGAAGTCGGCCGGGGGCTGCCCCTCGGTCTGCAGGCGCCGCTGCAGCGAAAGGGCGGCCATGCTCTCGCTCTCCGGCCACCAAGCGCCGGGGAACACGGCGTTCTGGAACGCGGGCATTTCCACGTACTGTTTGCGGTCGATGCCCGCACCCCACAAGGACGGCCCCATGAGCAGCATGTCCTGCCCCTCGTGGTAGATGAGATAGGGCACGAGCATTTCCGCGTGGGCCCAGTCGCCGGGGATGAACACGGCACCGGCGCCGCTCAGCACGCTGCGGCGGGCGATCTCGCCCCAGCTCTCGCTGTTCTGCACCGGGTAGCCCTGGGAAGGCAGCACGGCCAGGCGCTTGCCCATGGCCTCCTGCCGGAAGAGCTGGGCCATGTGCATGCCGTAGGAGTCCTCGGGGTAGAGCACCGTGGTGGTGGAGAGCCCGCGACTCAGGGCGGCGTTCACCAGGGTGTTGATCTGGTCCTGGGCGCTGGGGAAGAAACGCCAGGCGTCCTGCCCCTCCTGGGAGGAGCCCAGGCCCGGGAGAAAGGCGAAGAAGGCGCGCTGCCTGGGCAGCTGGGTGCCCTGCAGACGGCGCCAGAAGTCCACCTGCAAAGGGCCGCCCACCAGCACCACGTTGGGGGGCAGGTTGGCCAGATCCTCCTGCCAGGTGGCGGCGTCGGTGTTGATCACCTGCACATCCACTGCCGAACCCAGGGCATCCAGGTCCTTCTGGGCGGCCATGGCGCCGCGCATGATCTTGCCCGCCACC
>CAZNSV010000452.1:0-3048 GCA_964575775.1 uncultured Desulfovibrionaceae bacterium | reverse complement strand
GGATGCCCCGGCGTTGTGCCTCCACAACCTCGGGGTTGCTGGGCGCGATGGCGGTGGACTTGACCAGGACCTGGGCGTCCGGGACGTTGGTAGCCGCATGCCCCACGTTGATCTCGGCGCCCAAGGATCGCAGGTGCTTGACCACGGGCGTGTCGGCCATGTCCGAGCCGCTCACGGCGTAGCCCAGGTTGAGCAGGACCTCGGCGATGCCGCTCATGCCCGAGCCGCCGATGCCCACCATGTGGATCATCTTCACCAGGTCCTGCATATGTTGTGCTTCTTTGGCGGTCATTGTCTCATATCCTTGCAGAGATCGGCCAGGGCCAGGGCCACGCAGCGGGCGGCCTCGGGACGCCCCAGCTGGAGGGTGCGGCTGCGCATGCGCTCCAGGCCCTGGTGGTCGTCGAAGAGTTTCAGGAGCAGCGCGGCCAGATCCTGGTGCTCCAGGTCCTTCTGCTCCAGCAGCACGGCCGCGCCGTTGTCGGCCAGGAACCGCGCGTTCTCGGTCTGGTGGTTGTGGGTGGCGAAGGGAAAGGGGATGAACACCGCGGGCAGTCCGGCCGCGGCCAGCTCGAACACCGTGGAGGCCCCGGCCCGGCACAGGGCCAGATCGCCCCACCGGTACACATCCGCCATGTCCTCGAAAAAGGGGCGCACTTCCGCCTGCAAGGGCGTGTGCTTGCGCAAATCCTTGTAGGCTGTCTCCACGCGCTCGAAATCCCGCTCCCCGGTCTGGTGACGGATGCTGACACCGGCGGCCGCCAGTCTGGGCAGGGCCGCGATGACCGCGCTGTTCACCGCCACGGCCCCTTGGCTGCCCCCCAGCACCAGCAGGCGCTTGCCGGGCGCCTTGTCCAGGGGGGCCTGCATCTCGCGGATGGAGCGGCGCACGGGGTTGCCGCAGACCCGGACCTTGCGGTGCGGGAACCAGCCCTTGCGGTCCGGGAAGGAGACCAGCACCTTGTTCACCAGCCGCCCCAACACGCGGTTGGCCAGACCCGGCACGCTGTTCTGCTCGTGCACCGCCGTGGGCGTGCGACGCAGCACCGCGGCCAGGACCTGGGCAAAGGCGGCGTAGCCGCCCAACCCCAGCACCACCTGGGGCTTGAAATGTTTGTGCAGGGACAGGGCCTTGCCCAGCCCGGCCAGCATCCAGAACCCGGCCGTGACGGCCTGCAGCCCCTTGCCCAGCACGGGGCGCACCGGCAGGGCCGAGAACTCCAGCCCGGCCTTGGCGGCCAGCCCGGCCTCGGGACCACGCTGCCCTCCCACGAAGAGGATGCGCACGTGGGGGAACAGCTCCCTGAGCTCCTCGGCCACGGCCAGGGCCGGAAAGATGTGTCCGCCGGTGCCGCCGGTGGTCAGGATCACACGCTGCATGTCTCGGCCTCCCCTTTGAGTCGCAAGGCCCTGGGTCTGGACAGGTTCAGGAGAATCCCCACACACAGGAAGGAACTGAGCAGGCTGCTGCCGCCGTAACTCAGGAAGGGCATGGGCACGCCCTTGGGAGGCGCGGTGCCCAGGACCACTGCCATGTTCAGCACCGCCCCCAACGTCAGGATCAGGGCCATGCCGTAGGCGGCCAGGCGGTATTGCAGCTCTTCCTGCTGCAGGGCCACCTGAAAGGCCCGCCAGAGCAGCATGCCCATGAGCAGGAAGATCAGGGACACGCCCACGAAGCCCAGTTCCTCGCCCACCACGGCCATGATGAAGTCGTTGTGCGCCTCGGGCAGGAAGAAGAGCTTCTGCTTTCCGGCGCCCAGCCCCTGCCCCCAGAGTTGACCGGAGCCGAAGGCGTAGAGGGACTGCACCAGCTGGTAGCCGCTGTCCAGGGCGTCCTTGAAGGGGTCCAGGAAGGCCAGCAGACGGCGGCTGCGGTAGGGCGACTGCACGATGAGGGTCCAGGCCGCGGCCACGGCCATGGACAGGGCCATGAGCAGGTAGACCAGGCGCGTGCCCCCCACGAGACACATGAGAAAGAGCAGCGAGGCGATGAAGGCCGCGCCCCCGAAGTCCGGCTGGATGAGCACCAGGCCGCAGAACAGGCCCGTCACCGCGAAGGGGGGAATCACCCCCACGCTGAAGGTCTTGACCAGGGCCTGCTTGTTGCTCAGGAACCAGGCCAGATAGAGCACCATGGTGAGCTTGGCGAACTCCATGGGCTGGACGGTGAACCCTCCCAGCCGCAACCAGCGCCGGGCGCCGTTGATCTCCACCCCCAGGGGCGAGAACATGGTCAGCAGTAGCAGCAACAGCACCGCGCCCAGGGCCCAATACTTCAGCGCGAAGATGCGGCGCATGGGCACGCGGGCCGCCAGGATCATGCAGGCGATGCCCAGGAGCGCGAACAGGGCCTGCTTGCGGAAGAAATGGTACTTGTCCCCGAAATTCTTCTCCGCCATGACCCCACTGGCGGACAGGACCATCATCAGCCCCACCCCGGCCAGGAGCAGCGTGATCACCAGCAGCCAGTAGTCGAAGCGGAACTTCACTTCCACGTCGGGCGGGTTCTGCTGCAGGTTCATGACAAGCCCTCCACGATGCGCTCGAAGTGCTCTCCGCGCTCCTCGTAACTCTTGTACTGATCGAAGCTGGCCGTGGCCGGAGAGAGCAGGATCACGTCGCCGGGCGCGGCCTGGGCCTGCAGATGCCGTACCGCCTGCTCCAGCCCCTCCTCCCAGTGCAACGGCGTGCTGCCGTTCCAGGCCTGGCTGAAAACCTCGCGGCTGCCGCCGTACAAACACACGGCCTTGACCCGCTCCGCCAGCAGGGGGCGCAGTCCGGCCAGATCTCCGCCCTTGAACTTGCCACCGGCCAGCAGCAGGATGTTCCCCGGAAAGCTCATGAGTGCCGCGCGCAGGGAATCCACGGTGGTGGCCTTGGAGTCGTTGACGAAGACCACCCCGCCGCGCTCCCCGATCCGGCTCAGCCGATGCTTGGGGGGGCGGAAGTCCTTGATGGTCCGCTGGGCCTCGTTCTCCGTCACGCCGAAAACCCGCACCGCCTGGTAGGCCGCCTCCATGTTGCTCTGGTTGTGCGCGCCGGGCA
>CAZNSV010000451.1:0-3049 GCA_964575775.1 uncultured Desulfovibrionaceae bacterium | reverse complement strand
CCTGGAACGCATGGCCTACGCCCACTTCGTACTGGCCAAGGCCGGGCGTCCTGATCGCGGTGGCCTGGACTTCCTGGCCAAGCGCTGGACCGGCAAGCTCACGGCCGAGGCCGCGACCCTCATCGGGGGCGCCTACGGCCTGCTGGGCGACACCAAAACCATGGACAAGCTCCTGGGCACCCCCGTGGCCGAGGAGACAAGCTCCCGCGAGACCGGGGGCAACCTCAACTCGCCCATCCGCAACACCGCCATGCGCCTCACCGTGCTGCTGGACACCCAGCCCACGGCGGCCCTGGTGCCCAAACTGGTGCAACGACTCACCAGCCTGCTGGACGCCACCCCGGCCCGCAGCACCCAGGAGAACGGCCTGGCTTTCGTGGCGCTGGGGCGTTTCTTCCACACCCAGGCCAAGAAACCGCCTTGCAGTGGCGCCGTCTATCTGGGCGACGAACTGGTGGGGCGGTTCTCCAGCGAAAGCCCCTTGCGGAAAACCGGACTCCTGGGCGCCGCCCCCCTCAGGGTGGTGCTGGACAAGACTGAAGGGCAGGGCAAGCCCTGCGAGCCTGGCAGCGTGTTCTACAGCGTCCTGACCCGGGGCACGCCCACGCCCGAGGCCTTCAGCGCCGAGAACCGAGGCCTGGAGGTGGAGCGTGAGTACCTGGACCGCGAGGGCAAACCGCTGCCGCCCGACGGCGTGCTCCAGGGCAGTCTGGTGCTGTTGAAGACCAGCATCCGCTCCCAGGAAGGCGCGGTGGACAACGTGGTGCTCCAGGCCCTGCTTCCGGCCGGGCTGGAGGTGGAGAACCCCAGGCTGGAGAACACGGAACGCCTGCCCTGGGCCGAGAACCTGGGCAAGACCCCGGATCATCAGGACCTGCGCGACGACCGCGTGCTGCTCTTCCTCTCCCTGCCCGATCCCGGGGCCGAGGGGCAGGTGGAGCAGGGCAGGCAGGTCTACTATTCCCTGCTGCGGGCCGTGACGCCGGGCGAGTTCGGCCTACCCCCGCTGCAGGCCGAGGCCATGTACGACCCGAGCCTGCTGGCCGTGGGCGAGCCGGGGCGTTTGACCGTGCGCACGGAGCAAGCCGGTGCCGTGGCGCCTGCCGCACAATAACCATCAAGGGCGGTCCCTGCGTCGCGGCCTGTTGCGCGGCGCAGGGCTCCTGACCCTGCTCTTGCCGCTGCTACTGACCCTGGGGGCCGCGTTCCGCTGGGCCGATCGCAGCTACCCCTTTCCGGTGCAGGCCCTGCATCCACCGGCCGGGACCCTGGTCCTGGACCGTCACGGCGAGCCCCTGCGCATCTTCCTGCCCCTGGACGGCAGGCGGCGCTTCCCGGTGCGGCTGGACGAGGTCTCCCCGGAGTTGGTGGAGACCCTGGTGGCCTCCGAGGACCGCTACTTCCGTCTGCACCCGGGCGTGAACCCCCTGGCCGTACTGCGGGCCGCCGTGGGCAATCTGCGGGCGGGGCGGGTGGTCAGCGGTGGCTCCACCATCACCATGCAGCTGGCCCGGCTCTGCCAACCGGCCCCGCGTACCTGGGGCGCCAAGCTGCGCGAAGCCTTCCGGGCCCTGCAGTTGGAGCGGCGCTACAGCAAGGACGAAATCCTCGAGCACTACTTGAACCTGGCCCCTTTCGGGGGCAACATCGTGGGCATCGGCGCGGCGGCCTGGTTCTATTGCGGCAAGCTGCCCGCCCAGCTCTCCCTGGGAGAGGCCGCGCTCTTGAGCATCATCCCGCGCGCCCCAAGGGGCTACGACCCCTTCGTCTATCCAGAGCGCGCCCTGCGCGAACGCGACAAGCTCCTGGAAAAGCTGCAGGCCCGGGGGCTGGCCACACCCGCGGAAGTGGCGGCGGCCAAGGCCCATCCCTTGCCCCGCAGCATGCGCAGACTGCCGTTCCAGGCCCCCCACCTGGCCCAGGAGTTGTTTGCGGCTCACGGTCGCCCCGGCGGCACCCGGACCATGGTCCTGCAGAGCACCCTGGATCTGGGGGTGCAACGGGTGGCCCAGGCCCTGGTGGACGCCCGCATCGGGACCCTGCGCGAGCAGGGGCTGGGCAACGTCGCGGTGGTGGTGCTGGAGCACAACAGCAACGAACTGCGCGCCCTGGTGGGCACGGCGGATTTCTTCGACACGGCGCACCAGGGGCAGATCAACGCCGCGCTCATCAAGCGCTCCCCGGGCTCGGCCCTCAAGCCCTTGCTCTACGCCCTGGCCCTGGAGCAGGGGCTGGTGGCGCCCGAGAGCCTGCTCCTGGACCTGCCCAAGGATTTCGCGGGGTATGTGGCCCGCAACTACGACAACCGCTACTCCGGCCAGGTGACGGTGACCGAGGCCCTGGCCCGCTCCCTCAATGCTCCGGCCGTGGACCTGCTCAACCGGGTTGGCGTGGCCGAGTTCCTGCAACTCTTGCGGCGGGCCGGGTTGCGGACCTTGGACAAGCCCGCCGGGCACTACGGCCTGCCCCTGGTGCTGGGCGCGGGCGAGGTGCGTCTGCTGGACCTGGTCAATGCCTACGCGGCCCTGGCCAGGGGCGGAGAGTTCCTGCCCGTGCGGGACCTGCTGGAGCTGCGTCAGGGTTTGGGCACGGGGCAAGGGCCCCCGCAAGAGAGCGCACGGGCGCGGGGGGTGCGCCTGCTCTCGCCCGAAGCCTGTCGCCTCACGGCGGAGATGCTGGCCCAGGTGGAGCGCAGCGACCTGCCCCAGGCCTGGAGTCTCACGCGGGGCGCTCCTGCCGTGGCCTGGAAGACCGGGACCTCCTTCGGCCACCGCGACGCCTGGGCCGTGGGGTTCTCCGGGACCTACGCCATCGGAGTCTGGGTGGGGAATCTGGACGGCCGCCCCGAACCGGGCATCTCCGGGGCGCGGCATGCCGGCCCCTTGCTCCTGGAGCTGTTCCGCGCCCTGGAGCCCGAGGGGTCCCGCCTGCCCAGCCTGGAGCCCCTGAACCTGGACGAAGTGGAGGTCTGTGCCGCCAGTCGGGAACTGGCCATGCCCCTTTGTACGGAGCGGCTGCGCATTACGGTGATTCCGGGGCGCACGCGCCT
>CAZNSV010000450.1:0-3073 GCA_964575775.1 uncultured Desulfovibrionaceae bacterium | reverse complement strand
TGACGAACATCGCGGCGTCGGTCGCATCCATCACGAGCGCCACGCTTTGCGCCTCAGGAAAGTGCAGCGTGACGCGGCAGCCCGTCAGCAACCGGGGCAGCTCGTTCGCGCACCCGGTGGGGCAGGGTGCGTCGGCGAGTACGGCCTCCACGACCAGGGCGCAGGCCTCGTCGGGAAAGAGCAGCAGCTCGCGCATGGGCGCGGCCTCGGGGTCGTCCGGATCGGCCAGCCGTTGGGCCAGGTCCTGAAGCTCATGGGGGCCGAGGCAGGCCTCCACCGCCTGCAACACGGCAGGGGGCACGGCCAGACCGGCCAACAACAGGTCCCGCAGGACAGCGGCCAACGCGCTGGCCGCAGGGAGCGCGTCCGGTGGCAAGGGGGGGTGGGTCTGGGCCATGGGCATCGGGCGGCGAGAGGTTACAGGTGTCGTCCAGGTGCGGCCCCTGGTCCGATAAGGAGCAAGGGGCTCGGGTTGTTGCGACAGCCATAGCACGCGAAGGCAGGACAAGGCAAAGGCGCCGCGCTGGTCCGCAGGCGATCCGGACCGGCGGAAGTCGCCGTGCCTATCGCGCGGGCCAGGGCTCCCTGACACCGGCCAAGCAGTACCGCCTGCGGCGGAAAGAGGGGCTGGGAGTTTGAAACATCCTGGAATGACGAAAGAATTGTCCTAAGTTTGCGAAAAAATTGCGTGAGGAGCTTGTGAAAAAGCACACATAGTTGACACGCTGGAGGAGCTGTGCAAGAGAAGGCAATCTTCTCATCCCTTGGCAGAGGGAAGGAAGGTGGAGCAAAGGCGAAGAAAACCCGACGTGTGGCGCTGATTTGTGCGAAAAAACACAGATCACGTGCCGGATGAAGTGGTGCGGCCTGCGCCCCCATAATGCCCCAGGGTGGCAGCGTCTGTTGAGGACGAGGTCCTGGCTGTAAACTGGACTCCCCTGGAATGTAAAATGCATGGCTTCTAAAGAATCATACTGTGAAAGGAGCCATTTTGGATGGTGAGCTGGCCATTTTTTTGGGCGTTACGGTTTGTCCCTTTTCAAACTTCGCCCAGTGTGCTAGTTCTCTCCGCAAACATTGCAACGTGGTACCCATTGGCGGCGTTCTTTTCCAGACAACCACAACTTCAGAAGGGATAGCACCTTGCAAAAGCGTTATCTGCCCATCACGGTAACCGTTGTGATTATGGCCGTCGTGGCGCTGGCCGGCTATCTGAAGCCGGCCGCGACAGAGGAGATGCCGCGCCGCGTACTGTTCGACAACACCGGTGGCAAGGTGATCTTCTCCCACCTGGCGCACGACAAGAACTACGGCATCGAATGCGCCACCTGTCACCACGAAAGCAAGGATCCCGGCAAGAACCCCTTGCAGTGTGGTTTGTGTCATCCGCCGGAATTCACCCAGGAATACCTGGACGAGCATCCCCAGTACTTCTCCGATCCCCAGCACTGCGCCCGCTGTCACCACACCGAGTTCACGGGCATGACCTGGAAGCATGACGAGCATGTGGAGAACTACAACGCGGGCAGCTGCACGGATTGCCACCACGACGCCAGCATCGAGCCCACGCCCCAGAGCTGCGGGGATTGTCACCAGGCCACTGGCGACGAGGCCATGCCCGGCCTGGCCGACGCGGCCCACAAGCGCTGCGCCGACTGCCACCAGAGCACCTTTGACGAGAACCTGGCCGGGTGCAAGTTCTGCCACTCCTCGGTGGAGTTCGGCGAAAGCGAGACCCTGCCCGCCACTGGCACCTGCAGTCCTTGTCACGCAGAAGCCCTGGAGCAGCTCATCCCCACGCGCATGAACGCCTTCCACGACAGCTGCATGGGTTGTCACGAAGGCATCCAGTCCGGCCCCTACAAACAAGACGCCTGCAACCAATGCCACTTGCCGAGATAAGCCATGACAAAAACGAGCTTTTCCCTTGATTTGGAACCCCAGGGTCAGGTGTTGCGTTGTCCTGCGCCGTCGCAGGTGCTGGTCCCCATTCAGGGGCACAACCAGAAAACCGTCAAGAAAAAGGCCGAGGTAGCTCCGGGCACCCTGGTGGCCGATCATCCCGGCAAGAACACCGGCGACGTCCATGCCTCCATCAGCGGCGTGGTGGCCGAAATCTCGGCCCAGGGCGTGCTGATCACCGCCCAGGACACCGAGGTCAAGGTCGAACCCATCCCCACCCAGAACCTGGGCGCCGAAGACCTCAAGGCCGCCCTCAAGGCCCTGGGCATCACCACCCTGGCCTTGCGCAAAGCCAAGACCGTGGTGGTCAACGGACTCAACCCCGAACCCGGCCTCGTCATCGCCGACTACCTGCTCACCCAGCAGGCCGGCAAGCTGGCGCGGGGGCTGCAAGCCGTGAAGCTCCTCACGGGGGCGGACAGCTGCAAGCTCGTCAGCTCCCGTAACCGCAGCGCGTCCCTGGACGGCTGCAGCACGGTCACCGTGCCGGGACAGTACCCCAACAGCGTTTCGGCCCTGGCCATCAAGGCCGCCACGGGGCAGGAGATGCCCAAGGACGTGCTCTGCGTGGACGTGCACACCCTGCACCAGATTGGTACGGTGCTGGAATCCGGCCTGCCCCTGACCGAGGTGCTCGTCAGCGTGCAGGGCAAGGTGGTGCAGGCCCGGGTGGGGCAGGCTCTGGGCGAAATTCTGGCCTGCGCCGGGGTGCCGGTGGGGGACCAGGACTCGGTGATCCTGGGCGGACCACTGCGCGGCGAGGCCGTGGAGAGTCTGAGCCTGGGGCTACCCAAGGACGCCTTTGCCCTGACCGTGGTGCGCCAAGGCGAGTTTCCGCCCGTTGGCGACGAGGCCTGCATCAACTGCGGCGCCTGCGTGGCCGTGTGTCCGGCCCGGATCCAGCCCAACATGGTCACACGCTATTCCGAATTCAAGCTCTACGACAAGTCGCGGGAGAACGGCATCGACGCCTGTTTCGAGTGCGGCTTGTGTGGGTTCTGGTGCACGGCGCGCCGGCCCATGTTGCAATACATCCGTCTGGCCAAGCAGGAACTGGCTGCAAAGGACGCGCAGCTGGCGAGCTGTGCCCTGAACGAATAGCAAGGTAAGG
>CAZNSV010000449.1:0-3078 GCA_964575775.1 uncultured Desulfovibrionaceae bacterium | reverse complement strand
CTGGAGCTGCAGCCGGAGAACCCCGACTACCTGCTCAACCTGGGCGCCCTGTACCGCAACCTGGACCGGAAGGAAGAGGCCGTGGCCCTGAACCGCCGCGTGCTGGCAACCACGCCGGGGCATCGGCAGGCCCTGACCAACCTCCCGGCGCTGCTGCTGGAGTCCGGTCGGCCCGAGGACGCTGCCGACGCGGCCCAGGAGGCGGTGCGGGCCTTTCCCGACCATCCGGCCGGGCACTACAACCTGGCCGTGACCCTGCTGCACCTGCGCCGCGCCGCCGAGGCGGAAGAGGCCGCCCAGCAGGCGCTGGAGCTGGGGCTGGACAGCCCGGCCCTGCACCTCTGCCTGGCCCAAGCCCGACTCATGCAGGGGCACCATGCCGCGGCCCTGGAATCCGCCACCCGAGCCCAGACCCTGCGCGAGGACGCCCGGAGCCACTTCACCATGGCCCAGGCCCTGCAAGGCCTGGAGCGCAAGGACGAGGCCACGCTCCATTTCCGGCGCAGTCTGGAGCTGGACCCCGAGGACTCCCAAGGTGCGGCCATGTTCCTGGCCGGGCTCTCGGCAAGCGGGGAGGCCGCGCCCCAGGCCGTGTCCCAGGCCTACGTGCGGCGGCTCTTCAACCAGTATGCGGGCACCTACGACGCCCATCTGCAGCAGCGGTTGGAGTACCACGGCCCGGAACTGCTGGCCCGGGCCCTGGCCCCGCTGGTGGAGACCCTGCCCGGGCGGCGATTCCTGGACCTGGGCTGCGGCACGGGATTGTGCGCGCCCTGGCTGCGCCCCTGGGCCGAGGAGCTGGTGGGCGTGGACCTGGCCGAGAACATGGTGCACAAGGCCCGGCAACTCGGGCTCTACCACTACCTGGTAACGGCCGAGGCCTGCGCCTTTCTGGAAGCCGAAACCCGCCCCTTCCATTGTCTCGTGGCGGCGGACGTCCTGGTCTATGTGGGGGCGCTCACCCGCCTGCTCCAGGCCGCTGCCGCGATCATGCCGCGACAGGGCGTCTTCGCCTTCACCACGGAGCTGCACCGGGGCGAGGGGTATTGCCTGGGGCACAAGGGGCGCTACAGCCACAGCCCGGCCTATGTTCGGGAGCAGGCCGCGCACGCGGGTTTCACGGTGCGGAGCCTGGAAGAAGCCGAGCTGCGCAAGGAGGCCGGGGCAACTGTGGCTGGCCTGGTGGTGCTGCTGCGCAGGGTGTGAGGTGCCGACGCTGTTTCCAGGCCCAGGGGGAACCGACTTTGGCCGAGTCTGGCGGCGCACGTATAGCCCTCTGAAATGCCAAGACTAATCTGTTGACCTCGGCCTTGAAGGGCGGGGACCGCACGCGAAAAGGCCGTCCCAGCGCTTGACAGCCTGCGGGGCAGACTGTAAATCACTATATCAGGATTTCTTGATAAACTTATGTAGTTGGTGCCCATGCTGCAAAGCCTCCCCTTGCTGAAGGCCCTGGCCGACGAAACCCGCCTGCGCCTCTGCCACGTCCTGCTCCACCACGAGCTGAATGTGGGAGAGTTGGTGGAGGTTTTCGGCATGGGGCAGAGCCGCGTCTCGCGGCACCTCAAGATCCTCAGCGATTGCGGGCTGCTGCAGTATCGACGTGACGGGCTCTGGGTCTTCTATGCCGTGCCCCCGCACGGTGCGGGGCGGGGGCTGCTGGAGGCGGCCCTGGCGCTGGCGGAGCAGGCGCCCCAACTGCAGGCCGATCTGCAGCGTGCCGAGGCCGTGCTGGCCGAACGACGCCTGGCCACCCGTCGCTTCTTCGATGCCGTGGCCGGGGACTGGGGCAGCCTGCGCACCGATGTCCTGGGGGAGTTCGATCTGCAGGGGGCCATCACCCAGCGCCTGCCCCAGTGCCGGACCGTGCTGGACCTGGGGTGCGGCGGGGGCGAGCTGCTCCTGGCCCTGGCGGACAAGGCCGGGACCGTGATCGGGGTGGACAGCTCGCCGCGCATGATCGAGCAGGCCCGGCGGCGCCTGGCCAGCAAGGGCGGCGAGGTCTCCCTGCGCATCGGCGAGCTGGAGCACCTGCCCGTGCGCGACGGCGAGGCGGACTGCGGGGTCATCAGCATGGCCCTGCACCATCTGGCGGATCCCCGTGCCGGAATCGCGGAGGCCTACCGGGTCCTGCGCGACAACGGCCGGTTGATCATAGCGGAATTGGACAAACACGACGACGAAACCATGCGCCGCAGCCACCAGGACCGCTGGTTGGGCTTTTCGGCCCGGCAGCTGGAAGCCTGGCTGCAGGAGGCGGGGTTCATCCCCGGCCGCAGCACCCGGCACCAGGTGAACCGCAGGTTGGCCGTACTACTGGTCGAGGCGCAAAAACAAGCAAACATACCGGAGGAATACACGACATGAGCACCGTACAACCCCTTGACCTGAGCCTGGACTACAAGGTGGCGGACATGAGCCTGGCGGAGTGGGGCCGCAAGGAAATGCAGCTCTCCGAGATCGAGATGCCCGGCCTCATGGAGTTGCGCAAGCTCTACGGCCCCAAGAAGCCCCTGGCCGGCAAGAAGATCACCGGCTCCCTGCACATGACCATTCAGACCGCCATGCTCATCGAGACCCTGCATGAGCTGGGCGCGGACCTGCGCTGGGCCTCCTGCAACATCTTCTCCACCCAGGACCACGCCGCCGCCGCCATTGCCCAGGCCGGAACCGCCAAGGTCTTCGCCTGGAAGGGCGAGACCCTGGAAGAGTACTGGTGGTGCACGGAAATGGCCCTGACCTGGCCCGACGGCTCCGGCCCTGACCTCATCGTGGACGACGGTGGCGACGCCACCATGATGATCCACCAGGGCGTGAAGGTGGAGCAGGACCCGAGCCTGGTGGAAAAGAAGTACGACAACAAGGAGTTCCAGATCGTCATGGACCGTCTGGCCGCTGCCCTGCAAGGCGACAAGCAGCGCTGGCACAAGGTGGCCAAACAGGTGCGCGGCGTGTCCGAGGAGACCACCACCGGCGTGCACCGGCTCTACCACATGGAAAAGAGCGGTGAACTGCTCTTCCCGGCCATCAACGTCAACGACTCGGTGACCAAGTCCAAGTTCGACAACCTCTACGGCT
>CAZNSV010000448.1:0-3086 GCA_964575775.1 uncultured Desulfovibrionaceae bacterium | reverse complement strand
CGATGTCGGCCCGGTTGGCATCCAGGGGGCGTCCGTGCACGGCGAGGGTGGCCGCCTCGCGACTGCGCGCGGCCAGGCGCTGGTTCTCGCGGTAGTAGTCGCCTTGCAGGAGGTTCTTGCCCCGTTGAATGGCCTCGGCGTCAAGGGGCGTGGTCTGCAGGTGCTTGACCGCATCCAGGAATCCGGCCTGGGCCTGCTCTGCCTTGTCCGGCGAGGTGCCGATGTAGAAGGCCAGGAAGCCGGTGACCGGGCTCTGCCAGAGCATGGCGGTGACGGAGTAGCCCAGGCCTTGCTCGTCGCGCAGGCGGCTGAAGAGCAGGCCGCTCTGCCCGGCCAGGATCTCGCGCAGGAGCTTGAGACCGGCGCTGTCCGGGTGCCCTTCGCCGGGCAGGGGAAAGACCTGCAGCAGATGGGTCTGGTTGCGCTCCGCCAGCTGCAGGGTCAGGTCGCGTTCGGTATTCCACTGGGGGGGCTGACGTTCCGCGCTCTGCCAGCCTCCGGCCGGTCCCAGGTCCTTGGCCAGGTTGCGGGCCAGCTGCTGCACGGCCTGGGCGTCGAAGTCGCCGCAGATCGCCAGGACCCAGGGCTGCTGGCGCTGGCGCTCCCAGTAGCCTTGCACCTGCTCGGGCGTGAAGGCCGCCACCGCTTCGGGCAGCCCCAGGTGCAGGTAGCTGTAGGGGTGCTCCTGGAACAGGAAGGGAAAAATGCGCCGGAAAGCCAGCCCCATGGGCTGGTCCTCCTGGCTCTTGATGGCCGCCACCTGACTGGCCTTTTCCCGGTCCACCTCGGCGGGGGCGAAAGCCGGTGCGGTGAGCACCTCTTCCACCAGGGGCAGCAACTCCGCGCTGAAGCGGGTGGGGAACTTGGCGTTGAGCACGAAAAGGTCCCGGGTGGCGCTGGCATTGAGCTCGGCGGCCCGGTCCGAGAGGAAGTCCTGCAGTTCGTTGGCGCTGCGCTGCCGGGTGCCCTTGGTCAGGGCCTTGGCCACCAGGGCCGCAAGGCCTTGCCGGTCAGGCGGCAGCAGGGTGTCGCCCCCCAACAGCCCCAGACTCAAGGCCGTATAGGGCAGGGTGGGGTCGGGCAACAGGACCAGGGTGCGGCCGGGCCCCAGCTCCAGCACCGTGGGGGCGTCGGCCTGCCCCCCCGCCTGTGCGGCGGCGGAGGCCACGCCCGTGGCGGGCCAGAGTTCTGCCAGTCGGGCGCCGAGCTCCTTGGGCAGGGCGCCGGGATCGGGCAGGGCGTCCTTGGGCGTGAGCAGCACCGCGGACAGGGTCTCGGGCTGGAGCTGGGCGGCCATGAGCTCCCGCAGCTGTTCGCGGGTGACGTGGCGCAGCTCGTAGAGGTAGTTGGCCTCGGCGTTGGCATTGCCGTCGAAGAACTGGAAGAAGCCCAGCTTGGAGGCTAGGCCGGAGAGGGTCTCCTTGGCCTGGAACAGGGAGTCCTCGAGGTTGAGCTTGGCGCGCTCCAGCTCCTCGTCGCTGAAGGCCTCGGCATTCAGGGCGGCCAGCTCCTCGAGGAAGGCGGCCCAGAAGGCGTCGAGCTTGTCGGTGTCCAGGGTGGCGCTGATGTACAGGGCTCCGACCCGCTCCAGGGTCAGGGAGTAGGCCGAGATGCTGTGCACGAGCTGCTGCTCGTACTTGAGGCTGCGGTAGAGGCGCGAGCTCATGTCCCCCCCCAGGAGGTGGGCCAGGACCTCGAGGCTTGCGGCCGAGGCGCTGCGGAAGCCGGGCATGGGAAAGGCGACGCTGAGGTAGGTCTTGTTCCACTCCCCGGGAATGGCCTGGATGCGGAGCTCCCCGGCCTGGGCGGCCATGATCTCCTCCAGGGAAAAGTTCTCCACGGGCTGCACGGAGCGGTCATTGGTCAGACCACCGAACAGGGCCGTGGCCTGGGCCAGGACCTCGTCCGCCGCGACATTGCCGCAGACCACCAGGAGCATGGACTGGGGCTGGTAGAACTTTGCTATGTAGTCCAGGATGTTCTGGCGGGTGATGGCGGTGACGGTATCGCGATAGCCGATGATGGGGTGGCGGTAGCTGGTGTCCGGCCAGGTCAGGGGTTGCATGCGGTTGAAGATCAGGGAATCGGGGCTGTCCTCGCCGCGCTCCAGCTCGGCCAGGACCACCAGCTTCTCCCGCTCCAACTCCTCGGGGTCGATGGTGGCGCCCAGGGTCATGTCGTGCAGGACCTCGAGCCCGAGACTCCAGTGCTCTGCGGGCATGTCGGTCATGTACACGGTGTAGTCGAAGCTGGTGGCGGCGTTGAGATAGCCCCCGGCGCTCTCGATGTCCTTGGCCACCTGACCGGGGGCGCGTTTGGCCGTGCCCTTGAAGACCATGTGCTCGAGCAGGTGGCTGATGCCGGCCTGGGCGGGGTCCTCATAGGCGGAACCGGCGCGGACGTAGAGCCGCAGGGAGGTCAGGGGGAAGCGGTCGTCTTCCTGCACCAGGATGGTGAAGCCGTTGGGCAGGGTGCTGATACGCGGCTGTGCCGCGTGCAGCGCGGGGGCGGCCAGGGTCATGTGCATGAAGAAAGCTCCTGCAAGCAGAAAGAGAGTTGGAAACATTCGTGGCTCCATGGCTTGAGGTCAAAGGCGGTTGCCTGCCGCTCGGGCTTCCGGGGGGAGGCCTGGGCGGCGCGGTCGCTCGGGGGCCGTGGTCCGGGAGCCGGACAGGCGCTCGTGGTCCGCGGGACGGTAGACAAAGCTGACCGTTACGAGTGCACAGAGATAATCATGAAAACGGCCTTGACCAGCAACCGGCCCCCTGTCTAACAGATTTTTCGGAGCCGAGAAACCACGACCAGACCGCCCGAGCGGCAGGGACGGGAAAAGGGCAGGAAACAAACGGGTTTGTCCTTGCCCACAGCTGCGGGCTGCGGTATCATTGTCTAATGAGTGGGGGTGTCCGTCCCACGGGCGCGTCCGCCCGGGATGGACCCGGACCCCCGGCTCCACCATACCTTGCCGGGTCCGGGATCCTGGCTGGAGAGCGCGGATGGCGGAATGCACCACGGCTTTCGACGCTGCGGCGACGACAAGCGGCACACCCAGAGTACTGATCATCGACGACGAGTCCATCAACGTG
>CAZNSV010000447.1:0-3094 GCA_964575775.1 uncultured Desulfovibrionaceae bacterium | reverse complement strand
ATGGGCTGATGCAAACGGCCAACGCCGTCGAATTGGACCCCGCCAAACAGCGGATTCGCGAACAACTCCTCAGCCAGGGGCTTCCCGATCCGCAGTTTCGGTTCGGCCACACCTATTACACCGACCTCGAGCAGAAGAAGGTGGAGCAACGCCGCCACAAGTCATGAACCAGCCCAGCGCCCCTTCTGCAACTTCAGGGATTCCTGATCCCGACAAATTCGTGGTCACCGGTCTTCACCATTCCTTCCACTGTGAAGGTGGCAGCCCGGTCTCGGTCATCGGCGACATCAATTTTTCCGTGCGCCCTTTCGAGTTCGTGGCGGTAGTGGGCCCCAGCGGCTGCGGCAAGAGTACCCTGCTCAACATCATGTCCGGCCTGCTGCGCCCCCAATCCGGATCGGTCACCCTCGATGGACAGCGGCTGACCGGTATCACCCCGAGAATCGGTTACATCTCCCAGTCGGACAGCCTGCTCCCCTGGCGCACCGCGCTGGCCAATGTGGAACTGGGAATGGAATTGCGAAACGTGCCCAAAGCGGAACGCAGGGGCAAAGCCCTGGCCCTCATCCGCCAAGCTGACCTGGCCGGGTTCGAAAACGTCTACCCCTACCAGCTTTCCGGCGGCATGCGCAAACGCGTCGACATCATCCGGGTTCTGGCCATGGACCCGGAAATCATCTTCATGGACGAACCCTTCGCCTCTCTCGACATCTTTACCCGTGAGATGCTGCAGGGGTACATCCTCAACCTTTGGCAGACCACCCGCCGCACCGTGCTCTTCATCACCCATGACCTGACCGAGGCGATCATGCTCTCCGATCGGGTGCTGATTCTGACCCGACGACCGGCACGGGTGAAGGCCGAACACCTCGTCACCCTCCCGCGACCGAGGATTCCTGCCACGTTGCGTTTCGATCCGGCCTTCATCCAGTTGCACAAGCGGATCTGGAACGATTTGCAAGATGAAGTCCAGGACCGGGAACTCCCATGAAGACCCTCTGCATCTGCCCGCGCGGCGCCACCATGCAGATCCTGCTCCGTACGGCTCTGTTCGTGCTGTTCCTGGCGACCTGGGAATTGCTGACCGCATACGGAATCATCAACCCGTTCTACAGCAGTCAACCAAGCCTAATCCTCAAGGATCTCCCGCAGTTTTACCACGAAGGGGACTTGCTGAAACACACCGGAGTCACCCTGTCCGAAGCCTTGTGGGGGCTGTTTTTCGGAACCCTGAGCGGTATTGCGGTGGCCTTCTGCCTGGGGCTTTTCGATTTTCTTGGCAAGGTGCTGGAACCATTCATTACCGCCTTGTACGGCATCCCAAAGCTCGCCCTGGCACCGATTTTTGTGCTGTGGTTCGGCCTGGGCCTGGAATCCAAGATCATCATGGCCAGCCTCCTGGTCTTTTTCCTCGTGTTCTTCAGCACCTACGGTGGCATCAAGAGCGTTGACCGGCATCTGCTCACCTCGGTCCGCTTGATGGGGGCCACCCAGCGTCAAATCATCTGCAAGGTCATTCTCCCTTCTTCGGTTCCCTGGATCCTCGCCGGAGTCAAGGGCGGTCTGGGGGCCTCGCTCATCGGTGCCATCGTCGGCGAGTACATGGGAGCCAGCGCCGGGCTGGGCTGGGTCATCTCCTCTGCCACCTCCTTTTTCAATGTGGACAGGGTGATGTCCTGCATTTTCATTCTCTTCGTGGTGGGCATCGTCTTCAACGCCATTCTCAAACAGATAGAAAAACTGCTCCTCAAGTGGCGACCGCCCCTCGATTATGGCGGCACCTTGTGAGTTCTCAAGCGGCCCACGCGGCAGAAGCTGCCTACAACCATACAAAATCGGAGGATGTGCGCAATGAGGAAGACTTTTACTTTGCTTGGTCTGGCTGGGCTGATGCTCCTCTTGCTGACGCAACTCGCCCAAGGTGCGGAGAAGGGGCAGGACACGCTGATCCCTCTGACCGTGGCCGAGCTGCGCAGCGAATTCTGGCTCCCCGCCTATCTTGCTGAATCTCTGGGCTATTATAAGGAAGAAGGGCTGGATGTCACCTTCATCACCACCAAGGATGGCCCGGTGGCCTTTCAGGGGATGCACGCCGGCAGCGCCCACCTCACCATGCTCAGCACGGAACCGGTGCTGCGAGCCCAGGCCAAGGGCCTGGAGTCGATCATCATCATGTCCACCCTGACCAACAAGCCCTATATGTTCGTGGGCTCTGCGGAAATTACCGAAGTCACACAGCTCAAGGGCAAGACCATCTTCGCGGGTGCCCCTGGCTCCGCGCCCCACTCGTTTGCCCTTTCGATCCTTGCCAAAGCGGGGATGAAGGATACCGACGTGAACTGGGCGCAGATGGACTACGGCGCCTCCCTGGCGGCCCTGGAAAAGGGGCATATCGACGCCTGCTATATCCGCTCCACCGCAAAAAAGGAAATCGCGGACATCGGCGCCAACATCCTGGTTGACGTCTCCGATCCGGCGCAGCACATGGAAATTTACGGAACGCCCCGCTACGAATCGACCATCGTCACCGGCACCAAGAAGTTCGTCACCGAGAACCCCGAGACGATCCAGAAATTCGCCAATGCCGTGGTCCGGGCGATGCTCTGGCTCGAGCAGAACAGCGATGAAGCCGCGGCGGAAAAGGCCTTGCCCCTGTTTCCCGCAGGCAACATGTCCGCCCACAATATCGCCTATCTGCGGCCGTCCCTCTCGGTGGATGGCCTGATCACTCCCGAGGGCCATGCCACCATCGTCTCCTTCTGTCGCGCGGAGAACATCATTGACCGCGACATTCCCTTCGACGAGATCAACGACCTGTCTTTCGTCATCAAAGCTTACCAACAGTTCAAATAAGCCTCTACCGCAGCCGGGGTGGGGGAGAGGACACCCCTTCCTCACCCGGCCTTGCGCCGCAAGCCCATCGCGGCCACCAGTTCCTCCCGGCTGGACTCCTTGTCCGAACCGCCCTCTCCCGGCGTGGAGTGCTCCCACCGCTTCAACATAGCCCAGGGAATCCAGGTCCCCAGCGCTGCCAACTCCGAGGAGTGCGACGGGGCAACGCGATCAGCATCGGCCTGACTCAAGGCCCGAACAC
>CAZNSV010000446.1:0-3123 GCA_964575775.1 uncultured Desulfovibrionaceae bacterium | reverse complement strand
GGTCATGGGGGCCTATCCGGATCAGGATTCAGTTATCTTATTTTGTTTGTTGAGTTTTTTGTTTTCCTTGCTGCTCGGGGTCATTGCCGGGTACTATCCGGCGTTGCGCGCAAGTCGTATGGAAGTGGTGACGGCCATCCGCTATGAATAAGCCAGCAGAACGCGAACCGCTGATCAGCGTGCGGAACATGGTCAAGGACTATGTGAACGGTCCGGAGACCATCCGCATCCTCAACGGTGTGGACCTGGACGTCATGCCCGGGGAGATGATCGCCATCATGGGCCCCTCGGGCATGGGCAAGTCCACCTTCCTGTTCATTCTCGGCCTGTTGCATCCCCCCACTTCGGGCTCCTACTGGGTTCTGGGCGAGGACGTGCTCAAGCGCGACCGGGGCTCCCAGGCGGAATTCCGGCGCAACTTCGCAGGGTTCGTGTTCCAGAGCTGCAACCTGTTCGAGCACTCCACGGTCTACGAAAACCTCGAGTATCCGCTGATCTACAGCAACGTGAAGCGCAAGCTGCGCAAGGACATGATCCACGAGGCCCTGGACAAGGTGAATCTGGGGCATCGCATCCATCATCCCACCAACCGCCTGTCCGGCGGCGAGCAGCAGCGTGTGTCCATTGCCCGGGCCCTGGTGAACAGGCCGCGGGTGATCTTTGCGGACGAGCCCACGGGGCAGTTGGACCGCAAGCATGGCGACATGGTCATGAACCACTTTCAAGAGTTTATTTCCGGCGGGGAAACGGCTATGGTCATCGTGACGCACGACGCCGACATCGCCGCACAGTGTACCAGGGTTTGCCATCTGCGCGACGGCAACCTGCACATTACCTGACCCCGGGGCTGGGGGGCGTTCTCCCCGGCGTGACCAGGCCAGACCTGGGGACGAAGCGCAACGCCGCGCAACGGTGCGCGGTGGTGGGAGAGTCGGCAAGTGTGGCGCCGCAAGACCCGCAGCACCAAACAGCGGGATACCGCAAGAACAGGAGTCCGAACGATGCAGAAACGAAAACGGCAGACCGGGATCGCCAGCTTCCGGGCCGCAGTCGTCAGTCGTCATTTCGCAGGATGGTCGGTCTGGCTGTTCCTGCTCCTGTTGCTGCCCTGTTTCGTTTCCGGCGCCCAGGCCGGCAGCGAGTCGCGGGCCCAGAGTTTCGTCCTGCCCGAGAACCTCGCCACGTTTTCCCTGGATCCCGCGCCTGCCCCGGCTTCCGAGGCCGGAGCCCGCAGTCCGCTCCAGGCCGAGGTGGAGTACGCACCCCTGCCGGGCGAAGCGGTGAGCGCCGCCGACACCCTGCCGGAGCGGTCCGGCTCCGGGGTGAAGGGGCCCGAGGAGATGGCCGCTGAGCGGGCGCGCAACTACAAGCTTTCCCAGGCCTCCGGCGCCCCCGCCGAGTCCGGGGCTCCGCGTCCCGTTGCCGAGCAGGCCAACGCCTCCGAGAGCACCAACGTCATGGAGACCGTCCTGGACGGCGCACCCACCATCGTGCCGGACAAGCCCCAGACCTTCCGCGACATGGTGCAGTTGGCCCTGCGCCAGTCCCCCTATTTCGTGAGCAGCGCCCTGGAAGTCCAGAAGCGGCGCATCGACGAATCCGACAGCTGGTGGAAGCTGCTGCCCCATGTGCTGGTGACCACGGGGTACGTGATCTCCGGTCCGAACTACCAGGACCATGCCGACCGCTTCGACGTGCGTTTCTCCACCGGGAACTACGATCCCCTGGCGGCCGGGTTTTCCATCCAGGCCACCAAGCTGATCACCGAGGTGGCCATTCTGGGGCACATGAAGGTCATCAACGAGGGCATCTACACCCTGGCCCAGGCCTTCATGCGCCTGGCCCTCTACAATGAGCTGATCAAGCTGCAGGAAGAGCTGGTGGCCCTGGCCAAACACGAACTGACCTATCTGGACAATCTGCAGAAGACCGGCGGCATCAATCCGCTGGAAGCCCGCATCTCCGAGCACCGCCTGGAAATGGCCGTGCTGGAGAAGGAGCAGCTCGAGGCCCATCGCGACAAGGTGCACGGCGACCTCAAGACCTACCTGGGCCTGGACGCCGACGACCCCCTGGTGCTGGACCTGAACAACACCAAGGATCAGGTCCTGGGCTACTTTGCGCCGGAGCAGCTCACCCTGGCCGAGGTCAAGGCCGGGAGCCTGGACCTCAAGATCGAGAAGCAGCAGCGTGAAATTCAGGAGTACAGCGTGAAGCTGGCCTGGGCCAGCTTCCTGCCCAAGCTCTTCTTCCAGGTCCGCACCCATGACCCCATTGACAGCACCACCAAGGAAGACGGGCTCTACACCAGCGTCGGTCTCACCTGGGATGTCTGGGATTGGGGCGAGCGCTACCGCAACGTGCGCCGCCAGCGCATGGGCACCAAGCAGAGCGAGGCCCGGGAGACCATCAAGGAACTGGACCTGTCCTCCGAATGGCGGTCGGCCCTGTCCATGAAACGCAGCACCCTGGCCAGTCTGAAGCTGGGCCGGGCCCATGTGGAACTGGCCGGATTGCACAAGCGCCAGAGCGAAATCAGCTACCAGGCCGGCACCCAGCCCTTCCCTAACTATCTGTCGCAAATCAGGGAGTATTTTGTTGTTCGCAAGGAAGCAGCCCACAAAGAATTCGACGACGCCAAGGCCATGCTCACCCTGCGCTACCTGTCCGGAGACCTCTTCAATGCCTACATCAGAGCCAAGAACTTCTGAGCGGCAAGGCGGCAGGCGTCCATCGCGCCTGCGGCAGCTGCTGCGAGGGGCTCTGTTGGCCTTGGCCCTGGCGGGCTTGCTGGGACTGGGTTGGTCCAGGCTCTCGGTGGAGGCCCAGGAGCAGCCCGCGCCTGCCGTGGTGGAGGCCCCGGTACTGGAGGCCCCGGCGCCTCAGGAAGAGATATCCGTGGCCGCCCGGCACGGCGGCGAGATCGTATTCCAGGGCAAGCTCTACGCCTCCCTCAAGCGCACGGTGCAGGTGCCCTACAAGGGCATCGTGACCCAGCTGCTGGTGCAGGCCGGGCAGCAGGTCAAGGCCGGAGACCCCCTGCTGCGCTATACCCTGGCGCCTGACGTCATCGCCTCCTTGCGGCGCAGTCTTTCGCCCCGCGAGTTGCAGGACATCGAGTTG
>CAZNSV010000445.1:0-3135 GCA_964575775.1 uncultured Desulfovibrionaceae bacterium | reverse complement strand
AGCTTGTCCTCCAGCCGCGACGCAAAAGGGGGCAGGCGGTTCAGGTGCAGGATGGGCAGGCCCGGCACGATGGCCGTGCTCCCGGTGAGCCCCTCCAGGCGTTCGTGCACCCGGTTCACGAATCCCACCCCCGGCGCCGGACGGAAGAGCCGGAGCTGCAGATCCGGCCAGAGCCCCAACCCGGAGAGACAGTGCTCCGGGTCGGGGTGGAAGGTGCGGCGCGGAAACCACCAGCCCTGCTGCTCTGTCTGGCGCAGGAGCCCGGGCAGGGCGGCCCAGGTCTCCGGACCCAGGCGTTCGTCGCCGTCCAACATGAGGACCCAATCTCCCGAACAGGCCGCCAGCAGGGCGTTGCGCTGGGCCGCGAAGTCTCCGGCCAGGGGACGCGCCTCTTCCCGCAGGGGCAGTGGCGGCCGCAGATCGTGGCCCGGCGGCGCGGCGGCGTCCCAAAGCAGGACCAGCTCCAGGGGCCAGTCCGGCAGCTGGGCGCAGAACGCGTCCAGACACGGTTCGTCCGGCCGCAGCATGGCCGCCACGCTCAAACGCGGCAAGGGGCCAGAGGCAAGGGGCAGGGGCGCCTCGCGCACCCGCAACAGGAGCCGTCGCAAGGCGGCGCAGGCCTCGGCTTCCTCGGGGGGCAGCGGTTCGGGACAGCCCAGGGGGAGCAGGTTCTCCAGACCGCCGTGGGCCTGCAACAATAAGAGGATGGACCAGGGCGAGGTGTCGGTGAGCAGCTGACGCCAGGGGGAGCCCCACCAGGGCGGCTGCTCCGGCTCGTGAGCCAGAATGGCGGCCACCCGGCGCGGCTGCGGTTCGAGCACCGTGAAGCGGGTCCTGGGGGGGAGCCTCCGGGCCAGATCCCGGGCCGCACGCCCCGCCCCGAGCCCCAACAGCAGGACGTGGGCCCCTGGTCTGTGCCCCACGCTGCGCAGCAGGCGCGACAGGGCGCGCTCGTAGCCGTCTTCCCCCAAAGGAGGGGGCAGGGCTGGTGCCTCGGGCGGACAAAAGGGGAGCAGGGCGGCGGCGTGGCGCTGAAAAGGGTGCATGGCTGCCAAGGGGGCTCCTGGTCGTTGTCAGGCTCGGTGCGGCTGTGGCATAGTGCCCCTTGCCGCGTGGCGCGTCACCGCATCCCGCACCAGGGGGACCCGGATCATGCACGAAGTCGCCTACACCGTCATCACGCCGAGCAAGGGCGACAGGCCCCGGGCACTGGCCGCGGCCCTGCACAGCGTGCTGGTGGCGCGGCACCAGGCGGGGTTGCCTGCGGACGCCGTGGAGGTCCTGGTGGGCTTCGACGGCTGCCCCGGCGTGCGGGTGGTGCAGGACCCCGCCATCCGCTACACCACATTCCCCAAGGACGGCAACTACGGCAATGCCATCCGCAACGGGCTGCTCAAGGCGGCCAAGGGGCGGCGGCTGCTCTTCCTGGACGACGACAACGCCCTGACCCCCCAGGCGTTCCAGGTCTACGAGCGCTATCCGGACGCGGACCTGGTCATTGCCCGCATCGACACCAGCCGCAGCCTGGACCTGCCCTTCATCCCCCAAGTGGTGGAGGGCGAGGACCCGGTGCGCCACACCAACGTGGACCCACTCTGCCTCTGCGCCGAGCGCCAGCTGGTGACGGTGCGCTGCAAGGGCTGGGGCAGCGAGGGGGGCTACGCCTCGGACTACCACAACATCCTGGCCTATTACCGCCGCGCCCGCAAGGTGGTGTTCGCCGAAGCGTTGGTGGGCATCTACGACTTCGGGCTGGGGCTGGACCATGCCCAGCTCAGCTCCATGCAGCAACTGCGACTCTGGAAGAAAGTGGACCGGGGGCGGGTCTGAGCCTTGTTTCAAGGCGACAATGCGCTCGGGATCAAACAGCCGGACCGGGTCCCAGCTCATCCAGCGCCGCGCTCTTGTCCAGGAAATCCCGCTCCAAGAGGCGCCGACAGCGCGCTGCCATGCGAGTCAGCCGCTCGGCGTCGTAGAGGTGCTCCAGCTTGAGCTTGTTGCCGTGGATATGGGCCTGTCGGGCCGGATCCGCAGCCTGCTGCAGGCTGGAGTACTGCACGTGCCGCACGGTCAGCCCCCCGTGGTACAGGGCGATGCGCCCCTGCTCGAAAACCCGCAGGTCCCGCTCCAGGTCGTCGAACTGACTGGGAGAAAAGCGGATGTCGAACCCGCCGTGGCTGTCCAGGTCGGCCTTGCGCAGCAGGTGACAGCAGCCGGTGACCGAAACGCAGGCGCGGCTGTAGTGCATGAGCCCGGTATCGCGGCGCCCCAACCCGTTGTTGAACACGTGGACGCGTTCGGCGAAGTCCGTGAACCCGCTGCCGCACAGGGTCGGAGCCAGGAGGTTGAAGTCCGCCGCCTGCAAGACATGGGGGCGTTTGTGTCGCAGGATGCGGCAGCCCACCGCCGAGACCTCGGGCCGGTGCAGGGCCGCTCCCAACAGTTGGGGCAGCCAGTCCTCGGGCAGGTGGATGTCGTCGTCCAGATAGGCCAGGAAGGCGCTGTCCCGGACCTTGGGCAGAGCCATGAGCCAGTTGCGCGCCGCGGGGGCTCCAACGTTCACGGGTAGGCGCAGGGTCTCCAGGGAGGGGAGTTCCGGCCGGGCGGCCCACTGCTGCCGGGCCTGCTCCAGGACCTGGGGCGTGGCGTCGTCGGACCCGTTGTCCAGGCAGAGCACCCGTGCCCCTCCGAGGGTGCTGCGGGCCAGGGACTCCAGGGTCCGGGCCAGGTCCTCGGCCTTGTTCCAGGAATAGAGCAGGATGCAGACCTGCCCCAGAGCCTGTTCAGGGGCGGGCCGGAGTGGCGCGCAGAGGAGTTCGTGAGCCGCGAGGGTGGCGTTGACGTGCCAGGGGAGCTGGCGGCGCAGCCCGGCGTAGAGCTCCCCGGCTTTGGTACGGGCGGCGTCGTGCGCCAGGCGCAGCAGCAGCTCGGCTCGGGCCGCGTCGCGCCAGTGCGGAAAAACGGCCGGGTCCACGGCCAGGACCAGGGGCAAAGCCTCCTCGGGCGGCAAGGCGTCCACTGCCCACTCGGCTCGCAGGCGTTGGGTGAGTTGGGGGAGCTCGGCCAGCAGCGGGCAGCGTTCGATCAGGGACAAGGCAGGTGCGAACCCGCCGTGCTCGAGCAGGCGCGGGAGCA
>CAZNSV010000444.1:0-3139 GCA_964575775.1 uncultured Desulfovibrionaceae bacterium | reverse complement strand
GCACCCCCTGGACCCCGCGAACCGTGACGTCACCGTACAGGGCAGCCTGGCCCTGCCGGACCTGACCCCGCCCGAGGACTACGTACTGGACGAACAGCTGGACCTCGCTTTTCGCCTGCGACTCGCCCAGGGGCAGACCCTGCACATCGAGAACCTGGACCTGCGCAATGGCGAAAACACCCTCCAGGCCCAGGGCAGCGTGGACCTGCAGGCCCGCAGCATCGCGGCGCGGTTGCAAGCCGCCCTGCCCCATGCGGGAGCGCTGTTGACCCTGCACCCCCTGGACGCCGCCGTCACCCTGCAGGCCGAGGCCCAGGGCGACATGGAGCAGGGCATCACCGCCACCATCAGTGGCGAACTGGCCGAGATCGCGGGGCTTGAAGCGCCCCTGCAGGAGTTGCTGGGGCAACGGTTGCAGCTCTCCCTGGCAGTGGCCCTGGACGAAACGCGAGTGGAGCTGCGGCAACTCGACATTGCCGGGCGCACCAGCCTGAGCGCCCATGGGAGTTACGGCCTGGAGGACGGCAGCCTGGAGGCTGCCCTGCGTGTGACGCCCCCCGGTGAACTGACGCTTCCGGCCGCTGAGGGCGCCACCGGGCCAAGAGTGCGCGGGCTCTCGCCCCTGGAGCTCACGGCCAGGGGCAACCTGCGCGAACGCCTGGACATCGCCCTGAACGGCAAGGCCACGGCCCTGGAGCTGCCGGACCGACGCTTCACGGACCTGGTGCTGGCCCTGCAGGCCGGTGCCCCCTTGAGCCCGCAACCCGGTGAGGAGCGCTTCTCCCTGCAGCTGGGCAGCCGGGAGCTGCGCGCCAGTGTGGACAGCCGCTACCGCCTCGAAGGCGAGACCCTCAAACTTTCCAGTCTGGAAGTCCTTGGTCCGGAAACCCGCATCAGCGGCGCCCTGGACCTGAACCTGCCCAGCACCTTGGCGCAGGGGCGCCTGCAGCTCGAACTGCGCAGCCTGGGCGCCTATGCCGCCCTGCTGGGGCAGGAGCTGGCCGGGTCCCTGGCGGGCACCGTGACCCTGAGCGCAGCGGACGGCAAACAGGGGCTGCGCCTGGACGCCACGGGTCGCAACCTGCGGCACGGTCCGGCCGAAGGGGGCGTCGCGGTGCAGGGCCTGCGGCTCGAGACGCAGAGCAGCGACGTTTTGGGCCTGGCCAACGGCCAGGGCACGGCCAAGGTGACCCTGCAGCTGGACAAGGCCGGAACGCCCCAGGCCCTGGCCGAGACCCTGAGCCTGGACGCCACCTTGCAGCAGGGCACGGCCCGCGTCGCCCTGCAGACCAAGGGGCAAGCGGACAAACCCTTTGCCCTGGAACTCCGGGCCGACCTGACCCCGCAGCCGGACAAGCTGAGCGTGGCTTTGCAGAGCCTGTTGGCCGAGTATGCCGGGCTGCCCGTGCGGCTCAAGGGACCTGCGAGCCTCACGGCCGGGGGCGGCGGGCTCGCGGTGCAGGGCTTGGCCCTGGACATCGCTGGGGGCGCCCTGACCCTGGACGGCAGCTATGCCCCGGACAAGGCCGCCCTCGAGGCCGGTCTCAAGGATTTTTCCCTGGCCGTGCTGGAGCGCCTGGAGGCCCCGGCCCTCAAGGGCAGTGTGGACCTGGCCCTCACCCTGTCCGGCACTCCGGCCGCGCCGCGCGTGCAATTGCAGCTCACGGCCAGGGATGCCGTCCTGGTGCCGGAAGACAAGAACGCCCCCGCCCTGCCCCCCCTGGGGGGCACCCTGGAAGCGACCCTGCAGGAAGGGGCCCTGCGTGCGGAGCTGCAGCTGCGGCACAAGCAGGAGCAGCTGCTGCAGGTCGCGGCCCAGGCCCGGACCCGTTTTGCCCTGGAGCCCTTCGCCTTTGAGCCCGACCAGCAAGCGCCGCTCGGGGGCAGCATCAAAGGAGGGGCGGACCTGGTGCTCTTCCAGGACTTCCTGGCCCTGAGCGACCAGACCCTGGACGGCAAGCTGGGCCTGGATCTGCAGCTGGCCGGGACCATGGAGCGCCCCGAGGTGCAGGGCGAGGTCCGTTTGGACAAGGGGCGCTACGAGAATCTGCGCACCGGCACCCTGCTGGCCGATCTGGGCCTCACGGTGGAAGCCGCGGGCAACATCCTGCGCATCACCCGGCTGGCGGCCCACGACGGCGGCAAGGGGCGCGTCTCCGGCCAGGGCGAGGTCACTCTGCCCCAGGGCGAGCGCCCCCTGACCTTTGCGATGCAGATTTCCCTCAACGAGCTGGAGCCCCTGGCCTCGGACATGCTGCGCGGCAGCGTGAGCGGCACGGTGGAGCTCAAGGGCGACGTGGAGCAGGGCGCGGCGGTCACCGGCCGGGTGCGGGTGAACCAGTCCGAGGTCAACCTGCCCCGGGGGTTGCCGCCCAGCGTGGTGGCCATCGACGTGCACCAGGTCAACGGTCTGCAGCAGGCACCGCCCCCCGCGCAATCTCAGGCAGAGCCCCTGCCCGTGACCCTGGACGTGACGGTGCAGATTCCGCCCCGCACGCATGTGCGGGGGCACGGTCTGGAGTCGCTCTGGAGCGGCGAGCTGCAGATTCGCGGCACGGCGGACACCCCGCGCATCACCGGGGCCCTGAACGTGGAGCGCGGGTCCTTCGACTTTCTGGAGAAATCCTTCAACATCGACGAGGGCGTGATCCGCTTCAGCGGGGAATCGCCCCCTTCGCCGGTGCTCAACGTGGTCACCTCGGCCCAGACGCCGCGCCTGGTGGCCAAGGTGATCATCTCGGGCACGGCGGACAACCTGAAGATCACCCTGGACTCGGACCCGGTGGTGCCGCGCAACGAGATCCTGGCCGCCGTGCTCTTCGGGCGCTCCCTGGACACCCTGACGCCCATGCAGGCCCTGCGCCTGGCCCGGGCCCTGGATCAGCTGGCCGGGGGCACGGGCGGCTCCTCCCTGGACGTGATGCAGAACCTCAAGCGCACCATGCGCCTGGACGAGCTTTCCGCGGGCGAGGGAGCCTCCGGCGACATGACCCTGCAGGCCGGAAAGTACGTGACCGAGGACGTGTACGTGAAGGGCACCAAGGGGCTCAACCCCCGGGACGACTCCCTGAGCGTGGAAGTGGAGATCACGCCCAATCTGGGCCTGGAAAGCGAGATGGGCGCCGACTCCCAGAGCGGG
>CAZNSV010000443.1:0-3152 GCA_964575775.1 uncultured Desulfovibrionaceae bacterium | reverse complement strand
CGGCCCGCACCGCCGGACTGCGCCCCAGCTCCTGCTCGGCCAAGGCCCCGCCCGCGGCCGTGAACCCGGTGAGCACCCTGCCCTGGTCGTCGAAGAGGGCGATGGCCCAGAGCCCCGGATAGCCCGTGAGGAAGTCCTGCATGATCTTGGCGGCATCGTTGAGAAAATACTCGGACTGCAACGCGCTCTGGAAGGTGGACTGGGCCGAGAGCGACTGGGACAGGGCGCGGTTGTTCGCGAAGTAGTTCTCCAGCACCTCGGCGGTGAACTGGGCGGCGGTGCGCATGGTGTCCTGCTCGAGGCGCAGGGCCATGGACGAGGTGGAGCCGTTGACATACAGGACCAGTCCGCCGATGGCCAGGGCCACCAGGAGCAGGACCGCCAGGGCCAACCGCCCCCCGATGCTTTTCGTGTGCATGGATTCCTCCTGGGAAAAGTGTCGTTTTGCACATCACCGGCAAACGACGCCTCTCGCGGTAGCTTTTTTTGGCAACGGAAGCAAACAGCCTTGTTTCCGCGCCCCTGCATGCCCCCCTGAGGGGCGGGGATACTCTCCCCATGCACCCCGTGGGAGCCTGCCCGGCAGCGGGCGTAATCGCACTCAACGCGCTGCGCTGCCAGCTTGCGTCATTCTTGCCACCCTGCCCCGGCTTCTGTTAAGCTGATACCGAAACGCCACACGATTTTTCGAGACAAGGGGCTCCATGAGCATCCAACGCGACTTCGACATGGTGGAGATCCCCTTGGAGGGAGTGGCTGCCTATTGGCTGTCCATCAAAAAACTGGTCGAGGGCAAACGCAACTTCAAGCAGTTGGAGGAGGAAGCCACCTACACCAGCGAGCCCTACATCAAGCACCTGCTGGAGTGTCTGGACACCGAACTCTCGGACGACAGGGCCCTGCACCTGGCGACCATCAAGCGCCAGAACATGCTGGCCGCGCTCAACCGCAAGCTGAACCTGATGCGCATGGCCCTCCTGGACATGGCCACGGCCGAGAACCCGCGCAAGACGCTGGCCAAGATGACCGCGCAGTTCGCCCAGCAGCTGCTCACCGAGGAAAAAGCCTTCCAGTATGCCCAGGAGCTGGTGCAGCAGGCCTCGGAAGGGCTGGCCGACAAGGGCCGCTACTTCGACGTGGACCACCGGCTCAAGGAAGACCGGTTGATGGTGACCCTGCTCTTCTATGTGATCTGGTCGCGCAAGGAAGGCAAACTGGGCTGCGAACCCTTCCTGGAGTTCATTACCTCCAGTTTTTTCTGCGACGGGTTGGCCCTGGTCATCGACGGTTTTGACGCCCCCTTTGTCCGCAAGCGGTTGCAGGTGCACAAGGAGTCCATCCTGAGCGAGACCAGGCAAAAGATGGAAATGAGCGCGGAGATGTTCCTGGCCGTGCGGCAGAAACTTTCCTACGAGGCCGTGTTCCGCGTGGCCCGGGCCTATCTGGTCTGAGCCCTCGGGCGCACTGACGCAGAGCGACACGGGCTTGACATCGAGTTACGCGCAGTTGAGCGTACGACCACGTTACCGACGTGGTCCTGGCGGCGCGGCCGCCGGAGTGGAACTGTACATCTGTTCCGCTCAGCCATAAGGAGTACCACCATGAAATACCTGATTCTGCTCCCATTACTGAGCCTCCTGGTCGTGAGCGGCCTGCGGGCCGAGACCTTCGACCTCCTGGACCTGGACAGCAACGGCGTCATCACCATCAGCGAGCTGCGCATCCTGGCCAAGGATCCGGCCCGGCTGGAACAGGCCTTCAACCGCATCGACGAGGACGGCAACGGCGTGCTCTCCCGCAACGAGCTCGGCATCGACGGCCGCCGCATTCTGGGCAGTGCCGACGCCAACCGGGACGGGGTCCTGGATCGCGAGGAGTTCGCCTCCTTTTTCCAGAACTCCGAGACCGAGCCCGCCCTGACCACCATGGAAGAAAGCGAGGACGCACAGCTCTTCCGCCGCCACGACTACTTCAAACAGAAGAAAGAAACCAAGGCCGGAGTCTGGCTGCCCCTGATGAAGTTCTGAACGGGGGCGGTCCCTCTGGCCCCACAGGCATGACCGGGCGAGAAAACCACGTGGCTTTTTGCCCCCTTTTCACGTAGAGACGCAGGACGCAGCGCGGCGTTTGCCCATCTCCTGCCCTCCTGCCAGGGGCGGAAGGCGGCAGCGCCCCTTGCGGCTGCCCCCCTTTTCCGGAGCTGAACATGGCCGTGATGCGCCGTCACATCCTCGCCGCCGACATCGGCGGCACCAACAGCCGTTTCGGGCACTTCAGTCTCGTGCAGGGGCGCCTGGAGCTGTTGCAGTGCCTCTGGTTGCCCACCCGGGAGGCCGAGTCCTTCCCCGCGCTGCTCGACCAGCTCGCCGGGCACGGCTTCGACCTCCTGCCCGAGACCGCCGACTTTCTCGCCGTGGCCGTGGCCGGGCCCGTGCGCCAGGGGCTGTACTGCGCGCCCGTCAACATCCCCTGGGAGCTGGACCTGGAGCGTACGGCCAAAGCCCTGCGCCTGCCGCGAGAGCGGGTGCACCTGCTCAACGATTTCGAGGCCCAGGCCCTGGCCTGCACCACGTCACTCAGGGACTCGGCCCGGGAGATCCTGCCCGGCACCCCGGCTCCCGACGGCACCGTGGGTGTCATCGGCGCCGGGACCGGCCTGGGCAAGTGCGCCCTGCGCCCCCTGCCTGGTGGGGGGTGGATCACCGTGCCTTCCGAAGGGGGGCACAGCGACTTCCCCTTCCTGGACGCCGAGGAACAGGACTATGCCCGCTTCGTGCAGCACGAAACCGGCCACCGCCAATGCATTGGCGACCGCATCGTCTCTGGGCCGGGCCTCTCCCTGCTGCACCGCTTTCTCACGGGGCAAACCCTGGAGCCCGCGGCCGTCACCGCCCTGTTCGCCGCCGACCTCGGTTGCCTGACCCTGGACCGCTTCGCCCGCTTCTATGGCCGGGCCTGCCGCAACTACGCCCTGGAAGTCCTGGCCACGGGCGGGCTGTTCATCGCCGGCGGCGTGGCCGCACGCTGCCCCGTCATCGTGGAGCACCACGCCTTTGAGCGCGAATTCCGCCATAGCGAGACCCACCCCGAACTCCTGGCCCGCATCCCCGTGCGACTGATCAGCGACCAGAATTCGGGCCTCTGGGGCGCGG
>CAZNSV010000442.1:0-3160 GCA_964575775.1 uncultured Desulfovibrionaceae bacterium | reverse complement strand
ACGGCTTGCCGGTCTCGTCCTGCAGGTTGGCGTGCTCCTGGGCCTGGCGCCAGATATCCGGGGCCTCGCCCAGGTTTTTCTTGGCTTCGCGCAGTCCCAGGTTGAAGGCCTTGAGGTTGAGCTCCAGGATTTTCGGGGGCAGGGTCTCCTCCAGGGCCTTGCGCATGAGGCGCGGCTCGGCAAAGGGCAGGAGGTGCGTCACCACGCCGAAGACCAGGGTGTTGAGGGCCATGGGGTTGCCGATGCGCTCCGCCACCAGGGCGGTGCAGGGCAGGCCGTGGAAGAGGTTGGTGGGGGTCTGCTTGACCAGGGTGGTGTCCACCAGCAGCACGCCGTTGGGCTTGAGGCAGCGGTAGTAGTTGTTGCAGGCCTCCTGGCTCAGGGCCACCAGCAGGTCCAGGCTTTCGGTCTTGGGGTAGCTGATGGGCGAGGAGCTGATGACCAGGTCCGAGCGGCTGGAGCCGCCCCGGGCTTCGGGGCCGTAGCTCTGGGTCTGGGTGACGTAGTAGCCGTGCCCCAGGGCCAGCCCCTGGCCGAGGATGCGCCCCAGGGTGATGATGCCTTGCCCCCCCAGGCCGGAGAGCCGCAGTTCGAAGCGTTGCAGTTCGATGGTCTGTTTCATTTGCTCTGCTCTTGCAATTGACGGCTGATTTCCTGATAGCGTTCCTCGAGGCCGGGCTCGGAGCGCTCCACAAAGATGCCGATGGGGAAGCGGTCCTCGCGCTTGTCCTCCGGGAGCTTGGCAAAGGCTTCCACGTCCAGGCTCTTCTTCTTGAGGCTCTGGTACATCTCCACGATGTTCTTGTACTTGTTCTTGCGGCCATACTGGGTATGGCAGGGGCTGAAGATCTCCACCAGATTGAAGCCGGGGCGTTCGATGGCCTTGGTGATGAGCCGGTCCATGAGCTGGGCGTGGAAGGACGTGGCCCGGGCCACGTAGTTGGCGCCGGCGGCCTTGGCCACTTCCACGATGTCGAAGGACTTTTCCAGCTGCCCGAAGGGCGTGGTCATGGAGAAGGCGCCCGGCGGGGTGGTGGAGGAGCACTGCCCCCCGGTCATGCCGTAGATGTTGTTGTTGAGGATCAGCGTGGTCAGGCCGATGTTGCGGCGGGCGGAGTGGATGAGGTGGTTTCCGCCGATGGACAGGGCGTCGCCGTCGCCCATGAGCACGATGACCTTGAGCTTGGGGTTGGCCAGCTTGATGCCGGTGGCAAAGGTCAGGGCCCGGCCGTGGGTGGCGTGCACGGTGTTGAAATCCACGTACACGGCCATGCGGCCGGAGCAGCCGATACCGGCCACCACCACCACGTCGTCCTTGGGCAGCCCCAGGGCGTGGACGCTGCGGATCAGGGAGCCGAGCACGATGCCGTGCCCGCAGCCGGGGCAGAGCACGTGGGGGAACTTCTTGGTATGCCTCAGGTAGTGGTGGATCAGTTGCGTGACTTCGGACATGGCGCTCCCCGCTAGATTTGCGCGATGGACTTGAAGATCTGGGCCGGAGTGATGATCTCGCCGTCCACACGATTGATGGTGCGCACCCGGGTGCGGCCGTTGTTGACGCGCTTCACCTCACGGGAGATCTGCCCCATGTTCATTTCGGGCACGATGATGGCCTTGCAGGCGCGGGCCAGTTTATCCACCGGAGGGCGGGGGAAGGGGAACAAGGTCCTGAGATGCAGCAGACCGGCCTTGATGCCCTGCTTGCGGGCCTGGATCACGGCCAGGTGCGCGGAGCGCGCCACGCTGCCGTAGGCCACCACGCCGATGTCCGCCGTGCTGGTGTAGAGCTCGTCCACGAGCATGATGTCGGGGAAGAAGTTGTCGATCTTGCGGAACTGGCGCAGCATGGCCGGTTCCACCTCGTCGGGGCGCTGGGTGGGGTAGCCCATGACGTCGTGGGTCAGCCCGGTGTGGTGCATGCGGTAGCCCGAACCCAGGGCCGGCATGGGCGTCACGCCGCGCATGGTCTCTTCGTAGGGTTTGAACCACTCCGGCGGCACCGAGGGCGTCACCCGCGAGTAGACCTCGAAGTCACCGGGTTCCGGCAGGGTGATCTTCTCCCGGGTGTGGGCCGTGACCTCGTCCAGCAGCAGAATCACGGGGGTGCGGTACTTTTCGGCGAAGTTGAACGCCGTGATGGTCATTTCCAGGCACTCCTGCACCGTGGAGGCCGAGAGCACGATGATGGAGTGGTCGCCGTGGGTACCCCAGCGGGCCTGTTGCACGTCGCCCTGGGCCGGGCAGGTGGGCAGGCCGGTGCTGGGCCCGCCGCGCATCACGTTCACGATCACCAGGGGCGCTTCCACCATGCAGGCGTAGCCGATGTGCTCCTGCATGAGCGAGAAGCCAGGGCCCGAGGTGGCGGTCATGGCCTTGCGCCCCGCCAGGGAGGCGCCGATCACGGCGCCCAGGCCCGCGATTTCGTCCTCCATCTGGATGAAGGCCCCGTCGGGCAGGCGTGGCAGGCGCTGGGCCATGCACTCCATGATCTCCGTGGAGGGCGTGATGGGGTACCCGGCATAGAAGGTACAACCGGCCAGCAAGGCGCCTTCCGCCACGGCCTCGTTGCCCAGGGCGAAGAGTTCCGTTCTTTTCTTGCGCGACCCGTTGCCCCGGGCCGCGGTACCACGCGCGGTCGCAGTGCTCATGAGGCGCCTCCGGCTGGTTGCTGCGGTTCAGTCCCGGCCATGCCGCTCCCGGCAGACTCCGGCGCAGCCACGTCCAGGGCGGGCTCCTCAGCCAACAGGGGCGCGCTCTCGGGTTCCTTGGGCATGACCACGATGGCGAAATCCGGGCAGTGCAGCTCGCAGAAGCCGCAATTGACGCACTCGGATTCATTGACCACCCTGGCCTTGCCTCCTGGGTCCATCTGAAACACCTTGGCGGGGCAGAAGGCCGCGCACAACCCGCAACCTTTGCACCAGTCCGGATAAATAAAAATTTTGGTCTTGCCTTTTGACTTTTTACTCATGGCGCTCGGGGTAGGTGCTTGGGGAGCGGCTGCCACCACTCCTGGTGTTGTGTCGGTTGCGGGCCCGTAGCGGCCGGCCCGGCCTGGACGCCGCAACAAGGGAGGAATTATTCTGCGTCAGTGCAAGGGAAATCCAAAAAAAAACCAAAGCGCAGACCAGGGCACGACACATGTCCCCTTGACTTGGGG
>CAZNSV010000441.1:0-3175 GCA_964575775.1 uncultured Desulfovibrionaceae bacterium | reverse complement strand
TGGCCTTGAAGAGATGCGGCGCCTCGGCCAGCAGGCTTCCGGCCCACTCGGCAAAGTCCAGCGGGGTCATGCCGTCCCTGCCGTAGATGAGATTCCCGGCCTGATCCCGCGCCACGGGGCGCCCGTGCTCGTCGATGGTGAACAGGGCCTTGCCCCGGGCCACCACGTCGGACCAGGCGTCCTTGTGCACCTCGCCCACCTTGGCCACGGCCTCGCGGATGCCGCGCTCCAGCACCTCTTCCGCCAGGCGTTTGTTCTTGAGCTCCAGCTCCTCCTCCAGGGCCTTGATGCGCTCCTGCAGGCGCGTCACCAGGGCCTCCAGGCGCTGCACCTCGTGGGTCGCGGCCTGGTCGTTGCCGCCGTTCTGCGGCGGGTTGCCATTGCGGTACTTGTCCTGCTCCCGGCCGGCTTCCTGCAGCTGGGCCATGGTCTGGCGCAGCTGCTGCAGCTCGAGCTGCAGTTGCTGCAGGTCCCTGCGCAGGGTGTCACGCTCCTGCACCAGCGGCGCGCGGGCCTCCCTGCGGGCCTGTTCCAGCAGGTCTTGCACCTCTTGCAGCCCCTGCCACTCTGCGGGAAGAATGTTGGCATCGTTCATGAACTGCTCCTGCATACTGTTGTGCCCTGCTTGCGTTGCCAGTTGCGTACGCAAGAGCGGGCGTTGCGGCCCTGCGCATCGGCCGTGCAAGACAGGGGCGTGTCTGCCCTGTGCGGCGACAAGCGCGGCGCCTCGTTCGTGATGCAAATAATAGAGGGATTCGGATCCAGAATACACAGTGAAACATTTCCCCCAAGCCCAGGTGCGTGTCGGTTGACTTTTCCCCGCCCCCACATATGGTGGCCCTCCGAAAACACGGGCCCCCACCCTGGAGGCCTTTTGGCGCTGCACCCACCCCGGCCCTGTCCTGTGGCCGAAAACCCCGGCCCCGGCCGGACGAGGAGCTGTCATGTCCGCAGACCAGAGCTGTTTTCAGGCCGTGCATCATGTTTGTGAGACCATCCGCCCCCTGGAGCAGGGGCTGCGGCAGGAGGCGCAACAGCACCTGGACTCGCTGACCAAGCCCCAAGGCAGTCTGGGGCGTCTCGAGGAGCTGGCCTGCCAGGTCTACGCCATCCAGGAGCGGGGCGAGGCGCGGTCGAACAGCCCCCGCAGACGGCTGAGCGTGGATCCGGCCCGCATCCACACCGTGGCCGGGGATCACGGGGTGGTCCAGGCCGGGGTCAGCCTCTTTCCCCAGGAAGTGACCCGGCAGATGGTGCTGAACTTCGTCAATGGCGGCGCGGGGATCAACGTGCTGTGCAGGACCGCTGGCGCGCAGCTCCTGGCTGTGGACGCGGGCAGTTGCGGCGGGGGCTATCCCGAGGCGCCCGGGCTCCTGCAGCGCAAGGTGGCGCCAGGCACGGCCAATTTCCTGGAGGGCCCGGCCATGACGCCGGAGCAGTGCGCGGCGGCCCTGCAGCTGGGGTTCGATCTGGCCGCAACCGCCACGCAGGAGGGTATCCGCACCCTGGGGCTGGGGGAGATGGGCATCGGCAACACCACCCCGGCCACGGCGCTGTACTGCGCCCTGTTCGGGTTGGAGCCCGCCACGGTCACCGGGCCGGGCACGGGCCTGCCCCCGGAAGGGGTGCGGCGCAAGACGCAGGTGGTGGAGCATGCCCTGGCACGGCATGGCACCGTGGTGGCCGGTGGTGATCCCCTGGCGATCCTCACCGCCCTGGGGGGCCTGGAAATCGCCACGTTGACGGGTCTGGCCCTCGGCGCGGCCCGCTGGCGGCGTCTGCTGCTGGTGGACGGCTTCATCACCGGCGCGGCCTATGCCGTGGCCTGGCGGCTCTGTCCCTCGGTGGCGGACTACGCGGTCTTTTCCCACGCCTCGGCCGAGCCGGGGCACGTTCGGGCCCTGGCGGCCATGCAGGCGCGCCCCTTGCTGGATCTGGGCCTGCGGCTGGGGGAAGGCACGGGCGCGGCCCTGGCCCTGCAGATCGTGCGCAGCGCGGTGAACATCTTCAACGACATGGCGACCTTTGCCGAGGCAGGGGTCAGCGACGCTGGATAGTGCCCATCTTTTTCCGCAAGCGCACTAAAGACTCGCAAGCGACAGCCGATAAGCAAGGAACAGCGACAGTTTAACTTCAGAACTGCAACACTACTGCTGCCGCGCAATTGACGACCACAGCGCAGCGTGTGCATACTGCATTTTTAAGGGCGAAAGACCAGTTCTTTCGCCCTTTTCCATTTGCCGACACTCCATTCCCTTTAGGTTCTCGTTTTTTGCTTCATAAAGTTTGGCCAAAGGCAGACGATATGTCCACCATGACCAATCTCACTGCCAGGCAAACGCGGGAGGTATGAACCACAACCCAACACCGTTCCAGGCTTCACCATGCCGGGCAAGGAAGCTCCGGTAGAACATTCAAGGAGGAACAATCATGTCTCTGGTAATCAATCACAACATGATGGCCATGTCGGCGTCCCGCAACTTGCGGAACTCCTTCGGGGCCCTCGGCACCTCGGTCCAGCGTCTTTCCTCTGGCCTGCGCGTCAACTCCGCTGCGGACGACGCAGCCGGTCTGGCTGTCCGCGAACTCATGCGCGCGGACATCAGCGCCCTGAAGCAGGGCGTGCGCAACGCCAACGACGCCATTTCTCTCATTCAGACCGCCGACGGCGCACTGGGCGTCATCGACGAAAAGCTCATCCGCATGAAGGAGCTGGCGGAACAGGCGTCCACGGGCACCTACACCTCCACCCAGCGATTGATCATCGATTCCGAGTACCAGGCCATGGCCTCGGAAATCACCCGTATCGCCAACGCCACCAAGTTCAACGGCCTGTACTTGCTCAACGGCAACCTCTCCAGCGATACCCACAACGGCGCCGGGATGACCTCCACGGGCAAGATGAAGATCCACTTCGGCACCGGCAACGACTCGGCGGAAGACTACTACTACATCAAGATCGGCAACTCCACGGCCTCGGCCCTGGGGCTGGGTCTTGGCGCCGATGCCACCGACACCGCCGGCAACTCCATCTCCACCCAGCAGCTGGCCCAGCAGGCTCTGGGGGCCATCGAGAACGCCATCGTCTCCAAGGACAACATCCGCGCCCATCTCGGTGCCTTGCAGAACCGCTTCCAGAACACCATCACCAACCTGGAGATCCAGGCCGAGAACC
>CAZNSV010000440.1:0-3183 GCA_964575775.1 uncultured Desulfovibrionaceae bacterium | reverse complement strand
CCCATGTTCTCGGCGGTCTTGAAGCCGGAGCAGTGCATGAAGGCGATGTTGGGGAACTGCTCGGCCACCTTGAGCATGGGGTCCATGTAGCCGTAGCTGGTGGCGATGATCAGGTCGAAGCCCTTGCGCGCCATGTTCAGCATCACGCGTTCGGAGTCCGGGCCTTCCTGCACGCTCTCCACGAAGGAGGTCTCGGCGTAGGGCAGGGCCTCCACGGCCTGGCGCCCCACGTCGTGGCTGTAGGACCAGCCCGCGTCACCCACGGGGGAGACGTAGATGAAGCCCACCTTGATGTTCTTTTCCGCCGCCCCGGCCGGAAGCGCTCCGGCCAGAAGCAGGGACAGCGCGGCCAGTACCAACCAGATACTTTTTTTCATGTGTGGTTTCTCCGCTCTAGCGTTGTGTTGATCGTCGTCCGAAAGGTCAGGACCTCTGCCATGCACTGCGGCCGTCCGCTAGGGCGTCTTGCCCCCGGCGGCCTGATAAATGGGTTGCACGAACTGGGGCTCGGAGTCCCAGGGAAAAAGGATCCAGGTATCCTGGCTGACTTCCGTGACATAGGTGTCCACCAGGGGTTTGCCCTCGGGTTTGGCGTAGACCGTGGCGAAGTGGGCCTTGGGCACCATCTCGCGCACGGCCCGGGCGGTCTTGCCCGTGTCCACCAGGTCGTCGATGAGCAGCCAGCCCTCGCCGTCCGTGGGCACGGATTTGAGCACGTTCACGCCGTCGATCTGGCGCTGCCAATCGTAGCTCAGGACGCACACCGTGTCGATGTGTCGGATGTCCAGTTCCCGGGCGATGATGGCGGCGGGAATCAGCCCACCCCTGGTGATGGCCAGGATGCCCGCCCAGGGTCCGAGCTCCACCAGCCGCCAGGACAGAGCTTTGCAATCGCGGTGCAGCACGTCCCAGGTCACGGGGTACATGCGTTGATAGCGGTTCTTGTCGGCCACGATCCCTTGCGCCTCCTCGTTGCGCTTTGCAACGACGGTTTTCGTTCGTCCGGCGAATCTGTAACGGGCTCATGCTTGCGCCGTCAGAGGACAACTACGCAAAACCGGCCCGGGTGCCAAGCCCCAAGCGCAAACCCGGCGCCATGGCTGGCCGAAAAAGCATACCGCGGGGGCGTTTCCTCCGCCGTCTCCCTCACCCCAACGCCGCAAACAAATCTGGCTTGCTGTGCATGAAGCCCAGGGTCTGCCTGAAGGCCTCCTCGTCATGGGGCTCGAAGGTCGCGCCCGGTCGCGCGCCCACCTCCCGCAGCAAGGCGAACATGGCGGAAAAGTCGATGCGCCCCTTGCCCAGACCCAGGTGCTGGTCCCAGGAACCGTCGTTGTCGTGCAGGTGCAGGTGGCGGATCCAGGGGCCCAGGGTGCGCACCCAGTCGGTCAGATTCTGCCGCTTGTGCCCCCTGGCAAAGGAGTGCCAGTGCCCCACGTCGAAGCAGATGCCCACGTCGTGCCCGGCCAGGGCCTGCATGAGCAGGGCCAAGGGCTCCGGCTTCTGCTCGAAGATGTTTTCCAGGAACACGGGCGCATGCCCGGGGTGGGCGTCCATCAGCTCCAGCCACCCCGCCGCGCAGTTCTCCACCCAGAGGGGGGCGTTGTCGTTGTAAGACTCGGCATTGTAGATGGGGTGCCCCACCATATGGGCGGGGGCATAGAGCTCGGCCAGGTCGAAGGCCAGACCCAGACGCTGGATGGAGGCCCGGCGGATGAACGCGTCGCTGCTGCCTGGGGAGAGGTCCTGAAAGGGCAGGTGGAAGGCGCGGGGGGCCTCGACCTCCCGCAGGCGCGCCACCAGGTCCTCGTGCCAGGTCAGGGGCAGTTGCTCCAGCGCGTAAGCGTCCACACCCAGCTCGAGCCCCAGTTCCGGCCCCTTTCTGTCCTGGAGCCACTGCTTGCGGTGCCCAAGAAAGAGCTCCAGCCAGCGGGCATCGTCGGCGATGAAGCGCAAAGGCAGGTTGACGTAAAACATGCCGCCTCCTTGTGGCTATGAAACAGCGTGATCCCGCCGAGAAAGCTGCTGGAACGTGATCAGTGCGCGAGCAGGGTGCTCAGTGGATAGGTCTTGCCGAATGCCGTCTTGCCGTCCTCGGCCACAACCTCCAGCCGGATCGCGTAGATGTCGTTCTGCACCAGCCCCCGGGGCAGGGAGAACGAGGTTTCCAGGCGGCGCTGGTTCTGGAAGTGGAAGCTCACCTCCCGCTGGGGCAGGGATAGGTTGAACAGGCGCCCGTCCCTGGCCACCAGGGCCACCTCGGCGTAGCCGGTGAGATTTTGCTTCTTCTTGTCCTTGTTGTGCAGCACGAAACTGAGCTTGAGCCCGCCCCCTTCCAGGGGCTCCACCTTGGCCTGCTCCACCGTGGCGATGCCTTCGCTCACCGTGGTGAAGAGCTCCTTGAGGTCCATGGAGGCCGGAGTGGAAGTCTTCTCCGTTTCCTCCAGGGTCCCGGCGTGCAGGGCTTCCAGCTCCACGGGGTCGTAGACCGCCAGGATCTTTTCGACGTTCACGAGGCTGGCCAGGCGGATGTCGCGCTCCTGGACCTGGGTGCGCAGCTCGGCCAGCTCCTTGTGCAGGGCGCGGTTGCCCTGCCAGAGCGCCAGGGTGGCATAGACGCCGCCCACGGAGAGCAGCAGCAGCCCCGCGAAGAGGTAGACGAAAAAACGAAACCAGAATGGGTGGATGCGATAACGACGCACCTGCTGATCGTCCCGCATGAGCAGGACGCTGTAGGTGCTGCCCATCTTAGAGCTTGCTCCAGTTCTCGCTGACTATCTTCCAGGAGTCGCCTTCTGGCTCCAGGTAGAGGGTCTTGAGGCCCTTGTCCGTAAAACCCTTGGCCTGATAGAGTTGGACAAAACTGATCTTCACACCCTGGTCCTGCAGGGAGATGTTCAGATCGTCGATGCCCACCACCTGGGGCACCTTGTCCCGCCAGAGTTCGACCTTCTGCTCCTTGATGGAGTTGCGGCCGCGCCGTCCGCCCTGGTTGGCGTCCGCGGCGTAGAACGAGGCGTAGGTGTTCACGTCGGCGGTTTCCCAGGCCGTGCGCCAGGCTTCGAGGAAGGCCAGGGCGCTGTCGCTGATCTGCTGGACGAAGAGCTGCTCCAGGCCCAGGTTCTGGGCGTCCCACAGCTCGCCCACGATGCTCAGTTCGCCGTTCGCGTCCGGAATCCAGTA
>CAZNSV010000439.1:0-3193 GCA_964575775.1 uncultured Desulfovibrionaceae bacterium | reverse complement strand
AAGCCACCATGGGGTCGCTTTCGCCCGCGGCCTTGCCGGACAGGGCCGCCACCTGTTCGGAAACTTCGGAGCCACCGGCGCAACACTTGTTGGGAGGCACCGAAGGGTCGTTGATGACGGCCACGGCATAGCCTTCGCATCCGGCATAGCCGCAGCCGCCGCAGTTGGCACCGGGCAGGGCTCCCACCACGGCCTCGACCCGCGGGTCTTCCTCCACGTACAGGAGCTTGGATGCGGCCGCGAGAACCGCTGAAGCCACCAGCCCCAGGAGGAAGAGCACGACGATGGATGTTACGATCAGGTCCATAAGGTTCGCTCCTCAATTCATGCGGGCAGAACCCGCCGTGTCGTGCCGTCTCAGGCGATCATACCCTTGAATGCCATGAAACAAAGGGACATGATGCCGGCCATGATCAGACCGATTGCCGTACCTTTCATCGCATTCGGCACGTGGCTAATGTCGAGCCGCTCTCTGATGCCTGCGAGTAGAACCAAGGCCAGGAGGAAACCCATGCCTGCCGAGAATGCATAGAACACGCTGGTGAAAAAATCGTATTCCTTACGCTGCACCAGAATTGCCACACCGAGCACCGCGCAGTTGGTGGTGATCAGAGGCAGGAAGATGCCCAGGGACTTGTACAGTGGCGGCACCATCTTCTTGAGGAACATTTCCACGAACTGCACAAGCGATGCAATGACGAGGATGAAGACAATGGTTTGCAAGTACCCCAAGCCCACCGGCACCAGTACGAACTTCTGAATCAACCACGTGAAGATTGTAGCCATGACTGCCACGAAGACCACCGCGGCGCCCATGCCGATGGATACACCCTTTTCCTTGGAGCACCCCAAATAGGGGCAGTTGCCAAGGTATTGAGCCAGGACGATGTTGTTGACGAAGATTGCTGAGATGAAAAGCAGAAAGTAGTCCATACCCGGCTCCTGTTATTTTTCATCCATGGCGGGTTTGATCTGGAGGGACTGGCAAGACCTGCACCCACTGCATCCGGCATTGAAGTTCTCAGGCAGAGCCAAGCCCTTGCTCCTGGCTTGCCAGGCATTGAGATAATTCATGGCCGCCAGAATCAACCCAAGACAGACAAACGCACCGGGAGCTTCGACCATGAAGACAAAGGGCTGAAACTCCGACCACATGATCTGTTTGCCAAAGAGCGTGCCCACACCGAAGAGTTCACGCATTCCACCCAGGAAGGTGAGCGAAAGCGTGAAGCCGATACCCATGCCCAGACCGTCGGCCAGGGCCAGATGCACGGGGTTCTTGGCCGCAAAGGCCTCGGCCCGACCCAGGATGATGCAGTTGACCACGATGAGGGGCACGAAGATGCCCAGACTCTGATAGAGCGGATAGGAGAAGGCCTGCATCAGCATTTCCACCGAGACCACCAGGGTGGCGGCGATGGCGATGAAGCAGGCGATGCGCACCTTCTTGGGGATGATCTTGCGCACGGCTGAGATGATCACGTTGGACAGGGTGAGCACGAAGATGACCGCCAGGCCCATGCCCATGCCGTCGCTGGCTGACTTGGTGACCGCCAGCACCGGGCACAGACCCAGGACCAGACGAAAGGGCGGCAGTTCGGCCCACAGCCCCTTGGAGAACTCTTTCCATATGCCGGCCATAGCAGTACCTTCCTAGGAATTTTGGAACGTTTGCGCGAACTTGTCTTTCAGTTGCTCATACAGCGTTGCTGCCTTGTGCACTGCTTCCACCGCACCATTTGATGAGATGGTGGCACCAGACACCGCATCCACGCTGCCGCCCTTGGAACTGAGGTTCACGGTCTTGGGGTCCTGCCCGGTGAACTGCCGCGTGTACTTGGTCTCGGCGATGCGCGTGCCCAGACCAGGGGTCTCCTTCATGGTGGTCACCCCGATGCCAGCCAACGAGCCTGATTCTAGATTGAAGGCCACGATGACTCCGATTTCGCCGCCGTAGCCCGGTGCGAACTGTTCGAAGGCCACGCCCGTGAGCTTGCCGTCCTTCTTGGCCGGAAACACGATGAGTTCCCCACCCTCAATCTCGAACTTCTGGCGCTCGGCCAAGGGATCGTTGGTGGCGTCCGCAAAGACCTGCTTCAGGGCCGGGGCCTGAACGTAGGTCAGAACCTGTTCCTCGATGAGCGGCGCCGTGGAGATCTTCAGGTAGCTCAGAGCCAGGCCCGAAGTCCCACAGATGATGGACAAGACGACGATCATGCTGATGATTTCGCGCATGGCTTACCTCGCACCGAAAGGTTTGGGCTTGATCAGGTCCAGCAGCGGACTGAAGAGGTTGGCCAGCAAGACCGCGAAGACCACGCCGTCGGGATAGATGCCGTAGACCCGGATGATGATCACCATGGCCCCGGCCAGCAGGCCGAAGATCAGCATGGGCACCGTGCCCACGGGCGAGGACGAGGGGTCCGTGGCCAGGAAAAAGGCCCCTAACAGCGTGGATCCGGCCAGCACGTGGAACAGCGGATTGGCGTAGACCGTGCTGTCGATGGCCCAGAAGATGGCGGCCGTGATGACCACGCCCCCCAGGAACCCAGCCGGGATGTGCCAACGGATGCTGCGCCGCAGCAGCAGGAACACGCCACCGGCCAGCAGGCCCAGAGCCTGGGCCGAGCCCAGACCGGACAGCTGCTGCCCCAGCAGCATCTGCGTCAGGTTCACGTCCACCCCGGACAGCCCCATGTATTTGAGCTGGGTCAGCGGGTTCTCCAGCGGGGAGGCCAGCATGGAGACATTGATGTTCATGGCGTCCGGCCAGGAGATGCGCAGGGCCGCCCAGCCCACCAGAGGCGCGCAGAGCGGATAGGCGCCCAGACCGCCGAAGGCCATCTTGGCCAGGGCCACGGAGATGGCCGCCCCAACGATGACCAGCCACCAGGGCGCCGAGGCCGGGAGCAGAAACGCGAAGAGCAGACCGACCAGCAGCGCGCTGTAGTCGTCCACCTTGATGTCACGGTGCATGACCTTGAAGCACAGCGCCTCAACCACCACCGCGGTGACGCAGGACAGGGCCACCACCCGCAGGGCATCGAGACCGTAGTGCAGCACGGCCATGGCCAACGCCGGCAGGAGCGCGATGATGAAATCCAGCATCAGGCCCTGCACGGTGCGCCCGCAATGCCAATGCGGGGGCGAAGAAACGCTCAAAACAGGGTTTTTTGCCGCCTCTGTTGTCATT
>CAZNSV010000438.1:0-3197 GCA_964575775.1 uncultured Desulfovibrionaceae bacterium | reverse complement strand
CGGGTGACCCTGGCCGAGAACGGCCTGGAGGCGGTTGAGGCCGTGGTCCGCAGCGTGGAGGACCCCTTTGTCGCCGTGCTCATGGATTTGCAGATGCCGGAGCTGGACGGCTTCGAGGCCACCCGGCGCATCCGCGTCACCCACCCGGACCTGCCCATCATCGCCATGACCGCGGCGGCCATGCTCCAGGACCGGGAGCGTTGCCTGGCGGCAGGCATGAACGACCACGTGAGCAAGCCCGTGGATCGCAAGGAGCTGTACGCCGCCTTGGCGCGTTGGGTCCGCCCCCATAAGGGCATGGCGGGGGGCGCTGACCTGGCGCGGTACGTGGAAGGGGGGGACAGCTGTCCGGCCTTGCCCCTTCTGACCCAGGTCGATATCCAGGCCGGACTGGAGCATCTGGGCGGCAATGCCGAGCTCTACCGGAAACTGCTGCTGCAGCTCGGTGAGGAAGCCCGTCAGGCCCTGGAGCGCTTGCCGGAATTGGCCGCCAGTGCCCAGATCCCCGGCGCCCCTTCAGGGTTGCGGGCCCTGGCCCACAGCCTCAAGGGCACGGCCGGGAACCTGCAGGCCGGGGCCGTGTTCACTGCTGCCTCGGCCCTGGACAGGGCCCTGCCCGCGGCGCGCCCCGAGGAGTACCTGCCCCTGGTGGACGACCTGGGGGAAGCCTTGCAGCACCTAGTGGCGGAGCTGAACGGGCTGGAGGAAACCGAGGTCAGCCCTGCTGCCAGGATTTGGGACCCCGCCAGGGTGGAGGAGACCTTGGAGCGTCTGGAGGCCCTGCTCGGAGCGGGCGATCTGGTGGAGGAAGCAATGGTGGCCGCCCTGGAACAGGCCCTGGGGGGGCGGGTGCCTCCGGAGCTCATGCTCCGGCTGCAAGGCTGTGTGGCGGCTTTCGATTACGACGGCGCGGTGTCCGCCCTGCGGGAACTGCAGGCGGCGGTGGCAAAACTGCGCGCAAGCGAGGGAGGCGCATGATTCAGACGCAAGGGAAGTCCTCGGTGCTCATCGTGGACGACATGCCCATCAATATTCAGGTGCTGGCCGAGGCCCTGCGCGAGGACTACCGGGTGCGGGTGGCGGCCTCGGGCCCCAAGGCCCTGGCCCTGGCCGAGTCTCAGGATCCACCCGACATCGTGCTCCTGGACATCATGATGCCGGGCATGGACGGCTACGAAGTCTGCCGCAGGCTGAAGAGCAATCCCCAAACCATGGGCATCCCCGTCATCTTCGTCACGGCCAAAGGCGCCACCGAGGACGAGGCCCTGGGACTCAACCTCGGCGCCGTGGACTACATCTCCAAGCCCTTCAGCATCCCCGTGGTCAAGGCCCGGGTGCGCACCCACCTGCAGCTCAAGCTGCGCACCGACCTGCTCGAACAGCTCTCCATGCTCGACGCCCTCACGGGCATCGCCAACCGCCGCAGCTTCGACCAGTCCCTGGAACGCGAATGGGGGCGCAGCCAGCGCACCGGCTCCCTGCTCGGGGTGGTCATGCTCGATATCGACCACTTCAAGGCCTACAACGACAACTACGGCCACGGCGCCGGGGACGAGTGCCTGCGCCGCGTGGCCCAGGCCCTGCAATCCGTGGTCCAGCGCCCCCTGGATCTCGTGGCCCGCTACGGGGGCGAGGAGTTCGTGGCCCTGCTGCCCGAGACCGAGCCCACGGGCACCGCCCTGCTGGCGGAGCGCTTTCGTGGCGCCGTGGCGGAACAGCATCTGCCCCATGCCTTTTCGCCGGTGGCTCCGCAGGTCACGGTGTCCGTGGGGCACGCCTCCCGGGCGGCCGTGAACGGCGAAACGCCCCAAGCCTTGGTGGCGGCCGCGGACCAGGCCCTGTACCGCGCCAAGGCAGAGGGGCGCAACCGCGTGGTGGCTGCTGGGGACTGAGTCGCGTCTGGCCTCGGCTCCGGTCCGGATTTCAAGACACGTCGGATCGGCCCCCGGTCCGGGCCAGGACCAGCACGTCCACCCGAGTTGCCCCGGCCGCCAGCAGCTCCCGCGCGCACTCCCGCAGGGTGGCGCCGGTGGTCATGATGTCGTCCACGAGCAGCACGCTGCGCCCCCCCACCAAGTCCTGCCGGGCCGCAAAGGCCCCCCGGATGTTCCCGGCCCGTTCCTCGCGCTGCAGACTGTACTGCGGCACCGTGGGGCGCACGCGTCTGAGCGCCGCCTGACGCAAGGGCAGTCCCAGATTCCTGGCCAGAGGCAAGGCCAGTTCGCGACTCTGGTTGAAGCCGCGCAGCCGCAACCGCTTGCCGTGCAAGGGCACGGGCACCAGTACCTGGGGCGTCAGATCCCCGGCCTTGTCCTGCCAGGCAGCGAGCAACAGCCCCTGCAACAGTCGGGTCAAGCCCAGCTGGCCGTGCATCTTGAAGGCCAGAATGGCGCTGCGCAGCAAGCCGGAGTAGGGCGCATGGAAGACCAACCGCTGCCAGGGCAGGGGGGGCAGTGCCGCGACCTGGCGCTTCTTGCATTCCGAACAGGGGCCCACCGCGGCCAGAGGATCGGCGGCCAGAGCGCCGCAGCAGGGGCAATACCCGGCCCGACGGGCCACGAAATGCGGGGCGCAGGCCGTACACAAACCCAGGCCGGTCAGCGGTTGGCCGTGCTCGCGGTGCACCACCTCGGCGCAGACCGGGCAGCGGCGCTCCAGCAGGCCCAGGACGTGGGCCAGACGGCGCAGTGGTTCAGGGGCGTTCATCCCGGGACTGGGCGGGACTGGTCGCGGTCTCGACCGTTGCCCGGGCCGCTGTCCAGGCCGCGGCGCCGAAAGCCAGCAGACTCTGCTGCACCGTTGTGGAACGGCCCAGGTCCTCGGGGGCGTCCAGCCCCCGCAAGAGCAGGGGCTCGCCCAGGGTGCGGCGGAAGGGCTTGAAGAAGTAGCGCAGGGTACGCAGGGCGCCGTCGAAGAGGTGTTCACCCTGACTGCGCCCCGCAATGAGACAGGCCCCGGCGGGCCGCTGGGGCAGGGCCGTCAGTTCGGGGTCGCCCTGCTCGCTGCGCAGGTAATAGCTCTGGCTGCGGTCGATGAAGGCCTTGCAGCCCGAGGGCAGGTGATAGAAGTAGATGGGGGAGACCAGCAGTACCAGCGGGGCGGAGAACAACGGCTGATACAGGGCGCCGGACTGGTCCTTCTCGGCCTGGAAACAGCGGCCCTGGGGGTCGTATTCGCAGCGGTGGCATCCCAGGCAA
>CAZNSV010000437.1:0-3202 GCA_964575775.1 uncultured Desulfovibrionaceae bacterium | reverse complement strand
TGAGCCGAGTGAAGTGAGGCAGGAGCGCCCCTGCCCCGTGGAGAGGTACAGGGCAGGGGCGCAAGGCGAGGGGGGTTAACGGACTGGTTCGCGACTTACGAACGGACGGGTTCGACACTCACGAAGTGTTCCTGCATGGCGATGCAGCCGCCGGCCTTGTCCCAGACGCGGATGCCCTTGGGCATGAACAGGTTGTCGGCAGCGCCCTTGTCCTTGGCCCGGCTTTCCACCGGCAGGGTGTGGCCGAAGCCGTGGACCAGGAACACCGCTTCAGGGTGAATGAATTCGGTAACGAAGGCCTTGATCCGGCTGCGTTGCCCGTTGTTGCCCAGCTCCACGTACTGCCCGTCCTCGATGCCCTTGGCCGCGGCCACGTCCTTGTTGATCCAGAGCACGTTCTCGGGCATCTGCTCGAAGAGCAGGGGGTTGTTCACGGTGTGCCCCTGGGTGTGGACACCGCAGCGGCCGAAAGTGATGCGGAAACGGTCCGCCGGAGGCTGCTGGGGAGAGACGTAGGGCTTGAGGGAGGGCTGCCCATCCCCTTCCAGCTTCTCGTCAATGACCTCGATGAGCCCGGAAGGCGTCTTGAACACGCCCTTTTCGGCCTTGCGGTACAGGGGCGCGTCCGCCAGTTCCACAAAGCCCTTGGCGTCGAAGTCCGCGATGCTTACGCCCGTGCCTTCCAGCTGGGCGTTCCAGATGTCCTCGATCCGCTCGAAGGCCAGGGCGTCCAGGCCCATGCGTTTGGCCAGCCCGCAGTAGATCTCCCATTCGCTCTTGGTGTCGAAGCGCGGCTCCAGTGCCCGCTGGCGCACGAAGAACTGGGGCTTGAGCCCGTTCTTGCCGGCGATGATGCTCTCGCGCTCCAGATAGGGCGAAAGGGGCAGCACCACGTCGGAAAACCAGGCCGTGTCACTCCAGGAGAAGGTCACGGAGACCAAGAGGTCCAGGTTCTTCCAGAGTTCCTTGACGTCCGCGGGGTCCGGGAAGGCCATGAGCGGGTCGTGGCGTTGCACGATGTAGGCCTTGATGGGGTAGGGCTTGCCGGTGACGATGGCGTCATAGGCCAGGTTCACGAGACCGGGCCCGGCTTCGAAGTGCTTGCGCCCCTCGTCCCAACCCACGCCGTCCACGCGCTTGGCGGCGGGCTTGGGGAAGAGGTTGATGAGCTCGTTGAGCTTCTTGCGTCCGAAGTGCGTGGGGTTGTTGACGAAGGGCAATCCACCCTTGGCCCCGGGCGCGCCCAGCAGGGCATTGATGAGATAGGCCGTACGGGAGACGTAGAAGGAATCCTGGTAGCGGGCGGTCATCCAGCCGGGGTGCCAGATCACGGCAGGGGCGGCGGCGGCCAGCTGCCGGACGAAATACTCCAGGGCCTCGGGCTTCACGCCGGTCTCTTGCTCGGCCCACTCCGGGGTGTAGGGCTGTACGAAGGCCTTGAGCTGGTCCAGATCCTTGATCAGCTCCTCGGCGTAGGCCTTGTTGTAGAGGTCGCGATGGAGCAGCAGGTGCAACACCGCGAGGTTGAAGGCGTAGTCCGTGCCGGGGCGGATGAGGAAGAAGTTGTTGGCCTTGGCCGCGGTGATGGTGGCGCGCACGTCGATGACCGTGAGCTTGCATCCTCCCTGCATGGCGTCCAGGAGGTCGTTCACTTCCTTGACGTTGATGGCCTCGAAGATGTTGCGGGTCTGCAGCACCACGTGCTTGGCGTTCTTGAGGTCGTAGGCCACGGTCTTGCGGCCGAAGCCGAACACGGAAAGCGCGGCGTGCTGCACGTTGCGGGCGCAGGCCGAGTCGTGGTTGCAGTAGTTGGGGGTGTTGATGCCGCGCAGAAAGGCCCGGTAGATGTCGCGGAAGGGGCCGCCACGATCGGAGAAGAGCACGGATTCGTCACCGTACTTGGCGCGCACGTCGTTGAGCTTTTCGGCGACGTAATCCAGGGCCTCGTCCCAGCTCACGGTACGCCACTTGCCTTCGCCGCGCTCGCCGGTACGGATCATGGGCTGTTGGGGGCGCTCGTCGTCGGCGACGAGGGCGGGACCCGCGGCGCCCCTGGCGCATAAGGCGCCCTTGATGCCCGGGGCGTGGGGATTGCCCAGGACCTGCACTTTGCCCTCGTCCTCCACGGTGACCTGAATGGGGCAGCGCACGGTGCACATGCCGCAGACACTGAAAACTTCCTTATTCGCCATGGTTCACACTCCTGCTGGTCTCTGGAACCGGGTCCGTTAGCCGAAAAATTGCCTGCAGCCGCAGGATTCGAGCCTGTGTGGGGCGGCAGCGGGCCGGGGTGCCTGTTTCGGTTTTCTCATGCTGCCCCATTAGCAGCAGCCAGCGAGGCAAGGCAATGAAAAAGCGCTTGTGAAAAATAAAACATGATTTTTTGCATTTTAAATCTTGGGATAGGGTTTACGGAAAAGCGCATGAGAAAAAAAGGACAAGGACAAATCGCCTTGACAATGTCCGGGCAATATTGTCTTCAGCTAAGGAAATGAAAGGCGAGAGTCCAAGGCTGTGCAGGGAATGCGTGAGTTTTTCGGCGATATGAACCTGCACGCAAAGGCAGGAACAATTCACTAGCGGCAGGGTATGGTATGAGCAAGTACAGAATCAAGTTGGCCAAAGAACGTTGTATCGGCTGTCAGGCCTGCGAGGTACACTGCAAGGTGAAGAATGCGGTGCCCGAGGGGCTGCAACTCAACCGAATCATCATCTCCGGGCCCGAAGTGGACAAGAACGGCAAGCTGACCTACGGCGCCAAGTACCAGCCGTGTCTGCACTGCAAGAAGCCGGAGTGTGTGCCTGCGTGTCCCACCGGCGCCATGACCATGCGGGAGGATGACGGCTTGGTCATCGTGCGTCTGGAGCTGTGCGACGGGTGCAAGTCCTGCATCGAGGCCTGCCCCTGGAGTGTGCCGCAGTACAATCCCGCCACGGGCAAGATCATGAAGTGTGACTTCTGCATGGATCGCATCGACCAGGGGCTCGATCCCATGTGCGTGACCGGCTGTACGGCCCACGCACTGCAGTTCGTGCGACCGGAATAACAGGCTGAGGAGTCTCCGTCTCGTGGGGCGGGGCAGGTGACAAGAGGCAAGGGCCGACAGGCCGGGCAGGGTGGTCCTGCCTTGCAAGTGGACGCCGTCGGCAATTGGAAGCCAAAGTTCGAGAATTCCAAGGAGGATGCGTCAGTGACTCTGAA
>CAZNSV010000436.1:0-3216 GCA_964575775.1 uncultured Desulfovibrionaceae bacterium | reverse complement strand
AAAAGGCTTCTAGGCACAAGGTGCTACCACCGCCAGGACCCACGCGCGACGAGATAGGCCAGGCCCGGAATCAGGGTGGCGGGCAGGTTGCGCAGGAACAGGAAGATGACCATGACCACCAGGCAGGCCGTGAGCACCAGCGTGAACTTGACGTCGTGCACGGACTCGCGGATGGACTCGGCGCGGTCGTAGAGCACGTCCAGGTGCACGGCCGGAGGCAGCTGGGAGCGGAACTCCGGGAGCAACTCCCGCACCGCGTCCACCACCTGCACGGTGTTGGCGCCGGGCTGACGCTGCACGGCCAGGACCATGCCCGGTGTGCCGTTGTACCAGTTCAGCCGCCGCTCCTCTTCCACGCTGTCCAGCACCTCGGCCACTTCCCCCAGTCGCACCGGCGACCCGTTACGCCAAGCCACCACCAGGGGCTTGTAGGCCTCGGCGTCCAGCAGCTGCCCGCTGGAGCGCAGGGAGTACTCCCGGCTGGAGCCCATGACCGCGCCCACGGGCAGGCTCACGTTGCCCCTGCGTACGGCCTCGGCCACCTCGTCCACGCCCAGCTGTTTGGCGGCCAGGGACAGGGGGTCCAGGCGGATGCGCACCGCGTACTTCTTGGAGCCGTAGACCTGCACCTGGGCCACGCCCGAGACCATGGAAATGCGCTGGGCCATGAAGTTCTCGGCGTATTCGTTCAGGTCCGAGAGCCGCAGGGTGGGGGAGGAGAGGGCCAGGTAGAGGATGGGCGAATCGGCGGGATTGACCTTGCGGAAGGACGGCGGGCTGGTCATGTCGTCGGGCAGTCGCCGCAGGGTGCTGGTGATGGCGGCCTGCACGTCCAGCGCGGCGGCGTCGATGTCCCGGTCCAGGGCGAACTGCAGGGTGATGCGCGTGCTGCCCTGGCTGCTCACGGAGCTCATGGAGTCCACCCCCGCGATGGTGGAGAACTCCTTTTCCAGGGGCAGGGCCACGGACGAGGCCATGGTCTCCGGGTTGGCGCCCTGCAGGTTGGCCCGCACCTCGATGGTGGGGAAATCCACCGTGGGCAGGTCGCTCACGGGCAGCTTGGTGTAGGCCATGAGCCCGAAGATGAGCAAGGCCGCCATGACCAGCGTGGTCATGACGGGGCGCATGATGAAAATGGCCGAAGGGTTCATGATCCGGCTCCGGAGCCGGTCGCGTCGCGGACTTCCACGGCCACACCCGGCGCCAGGCGCACCTGGCCGTCCAGCACCACCCGCTCGCCCGGCTCGAGTCCGGCCTGGACCTCGGTCACGCCCTCCAGCAGGGCCCCGGGGGTGAAGGTGCGCACCGCCACGGTGTTGTCGGGCTGCAGCACATAGACGTAGGGGCCGTTGAGCCCGTCCAGGGTGGCCGGAGTGGGCACCACCACGGCGTTTTCCAGGGTGCGCAGGGCCAGGGAGACCCGCACGAACTGCCCCGGCCAGAGCCGCTGCTCCCCGTTGCCGAACAGGGCCCGCAGGCGCACGGTGCCGGTGGTGGTGTCCACGGTGTTGTCGATGGCGGCCAGCTCGCCGGTGACCGTGGGGGCCGCGTCACCCGAGGGCTGCACGGTCACGGGCAGGGCGCCGTGCTGCTGGGTGGCCAGGATCTCCCCCAGGTACTTTTCGGGCAGCGAAAAAGAGACGTAGATGGGTTCGATCTGGTTGATGACGCAGAGCTTGCGGTCGTCGTTGGCCTTGACCACGTTGCCCTTGTGCAGCAGCACGCTGCCCACCCGGCCGGAGATGGCGGCGCGCAGGGTAGCGTACTCGAGATCCAGGCGGGCGCGCTCCAGGATGGCCTCGTTGAGGGCGATGGTCCCTTCCAGGGACTTCATGTGCGAGTAGGTCTCGTCGTACTGCCCCTGGGCCACCACGTCCTTTTGCTTCAGGGTGGCGTAGCGCCGCAGGTCGTCGGTGGCCTTGACCAGCAGGGCCTTGTCCCGGTCGAGCTTGGCCTGGGACTCCCGAATGGACAGTTCGAAGGGGCGCGGGTCGATCTGGAAGAGCGGATCCCCGGCCTGCACGTACTGGCCGTCCTGGATGTACTGCTCCACGATCTGCCCCCCCACTTGGGACTGCACCACCACCGTGGCCAGGGGCTCCACGTTGCCCGCGGCCTGCAGCACCAGGGGCAGGGTCTGGCGGGTCACCTCGGTCACGGTGACGGGCACGGGGCGTCGGGCGGGCTTGGGTGCGGCGTCGCTACCGCCCCCGCCGCAGGAACTGAGCACGAGTAGGGCACACAAAGCCGGCAACAAGGGGCGGAAAATGGTCACAAGGACTCCGGTTCACTGGTGAAATAGGCGAGGCGGACAGCCGCGAGGGCGCTGCGGGATGGGCCAATGGCGCAGGGCCGCAGCAGCGGCTCTCGGGCTTGAGCATAAGACAGGGGGGCGGGGCTGGCAAGGCCGGTGCGGCGCTGGGCGCGGCGGCACGCCCCTGGCTGGAGGGGGGTGGCCTGTTCCGGAAGAGCCGGGGAATTGAGCGGAGGCAGTGCAGGGAAGGGTCGGGGGGCGGGCTGAGCGACGCAGCACCCGCCCCCCGGCGAACTATCTGGGACTCAGCGCGCCAGCATGGCCCGCAGGAGGTCGGCGCAGGCCTCGGTGTTGTGGCTCATGCCGTTGAGTTTTTCCACGAAGCGGATGAGCTGGAAGATGTCCTTGAAGTCCAGGTCCGCGTTGTAGATGGCGGACAGAATTTCGGACTGCAGCCGCCAGACCTTATGGTGCTGGCGCCGCACGGCCCGGATGCTCTCCTTGGTGGCCTTGCGGTCGTACTGCTTGCCCAGGATCAGGGCCACGGTGGAGTCCAGGGCCGGGCGCAGCAGGGCCACGGTGGCGTGCACCTGTTCCACCAGGTCGGACAGCAGCGGCTGCAATTCCTTGGGCACCGGCATGGGGCGCATGATCAGCCAGTTCAGGGCGTCCTGCCCGTCGTCCAGAATATTGTCCTGGCTGCGCGTGTAGTTGAAGAACACAGTGTTGTCCACGGGGATGATGAGCCCCCGAGGCAGGTGGTTGCGGATGTTGCGCTTCACCTTGTCGGCCTGGTTCTCCAGCTCGTTGACCTGCTTGGTGATGTCCATGAAGCCGGGGCAGCCGCCACCCTGCCGGATGTAGCATTCCAGGGCGTCCTCGATGAGCTTCATGCCCTCGGCAATGAGGTCGTAGTGCTCCTTGAGCTTTTCAAAGGGGGCCTGGGACGAGATGAGACCGAA
>CAZNSV010000435.1:0-3223 GCA_964575775.1 uncultured Desulfovibrionaceae bacterium | reverse complement strand
CGGCCCTGCAGGCCGCCGGGAAGTGGAGCGCCCGGGGCCTGGCGCGTCAGCCCCTGGCCGAGGCCGTGCAGAGTGGTCAGTGGCGGCCCGCCGCCCTGGAGGAGTGGGAGGCGGTGCGCGGCCTGGGCTGCGGCGTGCTGCTCTACACCTCGCCCCTGTACCCGCAGCGCTTGCGGGAGATCCCGGACCCACCCCTCTATCTCTACGCCCAGGGCGACGCCTCGCTGCTGCGCACGCCCGGGGTGGGCGTGGTGGGCACGCGCCGCAGCACGGCCTACGGGCGCGAGGCGGCCAAGACCCTGTGCTCGGAGCTGTCGCAGAGCGGCGTGACCATCATCTCCGGGCTGGCCTACGGCATCGACCGCCAGGCCCATCTCTCCGGGCTGGAGCACGCCGGTTCCTCCATCGCGGTGCTGGGCGCCGGGCTGGACGTGGACTACCCCGCGGGCAACGCCGACGTGCGCCGCCTGTTGCGCGGCAAGGGGCTGGTGCTCACCGAGTACCCGCCGGGCGCCTGCCCGGAACCGCGCAACTTCCCGGTGCGCAACCGCATCATCAGCGGCCTGTCCCTGGGGGTCATCGTGGTGGAGGCCTCCGAGAAGAGCGGCAGCATGATCACGGCCCGCCAGGCCATGGAGCAGGGGCGCGACGTCTTTGCCGTGCCCGGCCCCATGGGTTCCGCCAACTACATGGGCTGCTTCTGGCTCATCAACCAGGGCGCCAAGCTGGTCTGCTCCGCCGAGGAGGTGCTGCGCGAACTGGGGCCGCAGCTCGCGGCCTGGCGACACGGCGCGGGGCCGGCCATGCCCGTGGCCGGGGTGCCCAATCAGGCCACGCCCCCGGCCCTGGCGCGCAAGCCCGGCAACGATGCCGCTGTGGCGGCGCGGTCGAGCCCCCCGACTCCCACGGACCTGGACCCGGAAGAGCGCTCGGTGCTGGCGGCCCTGAGCGCTGAGGCCACCCTGCACATCGACAGCCTGGGGGAGCGCCTGGGCTGGGAGGCGGGGCGCGTGAGCCGGGCGCTGCTACTGCTGGAAATGCGCGGACTGGTGCGCCAGCTGCCGGGCATGGTCTATGGCGTTGTCTAGAGAAGTGGTGTAAGAGGGGCCAGGATTGCAGCGGCCTTGTCGCCCGTCGAACGCAACGCCATCGAGGAGGGGCTCGTGCAGAAGATACCCGTGCGCCTGGCCAAGCCGGGCATGATCCTGGCCAAGCCGCTCCTGCGGGACAACGGTCTGGTGTTGGTGGGCGAAGGCACGGAGATCAGCGAGAGCCTGCTGTCGCGCATCGTGTCCCTGAACATCGAGACCGTGGTGGTCAAGGGCACGCCCCTGGACCTGGACGGATTGGGGGGCAGTTCCGCCTACGCCAAACGCGCCGAACGCCTGGACCACCTCTTCCGCAAGTTCCGGGCCGATCCCTTCATGATCAAACTCAAGGACCGGCTCAAGGAGTACTTCCAGGTCAAGGCCGCGGCCGAGGAAGCCGCCGAGGCCGCAGCCAAGGCCCAGGAGGAGGCGGACGCCGCGCAAACGGAACAGGACGCCGAGGGGGGCACAAGTAAGCCATGAACGACGACCTGCGCACCGAATACAAGGGCCGCATCCTGGCCGTGAAGGACCTGCCCACCCTGCCCAAGGTCCTGGACGAAGTTTCCAAGCTGGTGGACGACCCCAACTCCTCCTCCGAACAGATCGCCAAGGTCATTGCCTACGACCAGGTGCTCTCGGCCAAGGTCCTGAAGATGGTCAACTCGCCCATCTACGGCTTTCCCGGCCGCATCGGCTCCATCCAGCACGCCCTGGTGCTCCTGGGCTTCAACGTCATCCGGGGCGTGATCATCTCCACCTCGGTCTTCGACATCATGACCAAGAGCATGGTGGGGCTCTGGGAGCACAGCGTGGGCTGCGCCATGGCCTGCACCGAGGTGGCCCGCATCGCCCAGCTCAAGGACCCGGAAGAGTACTCGGTGAGCGGGCTGCTGCACGACCTGGGCAAGGTGGTCTCGGCCGTGCAACTGCCCGAATCCAAGGCCCGCATCGACGAGTTGGTCAAGGAGCGAGACCTCAGCTACATCGAGGCCGAACGGGAAATCCTGGGCTTCGGGCACGACCGCATCAACGCCTGGCTGGCGGCCCACTGGCACCTGCCCGTGAAGATCAAGGAGGGCATCTCCTTCCACCACGCCCCCTTGCGGGCCGAGCACTACCCGGCCTACCCCTGCGTGGTGCACCTGGGCAATTTCCTGGTGCGGCTCTTGGAAAACGGCTCCGGCGGGGACGACAACGTGCCCGAGCTGGACCCCAACGCCCTCAAGCTCCTGAAAATCAGGGTGGCCGACATGGAACGGGTCCTGGACATCCTCTGCGACCGCTTCGTCGAGGTCTCGGGCCTCTCCTTCGGTTGAGCGCGCCATGTCCGAACAAGCCAACCACCTCTGCGCCATCCCGCGCCAGATCAGGGCCTGCTGCATCACCCAGGACGAGGCCTTCTTCCGTCTCCTGCAGGGGCTCTGGCCCCAGAGCGGCATGGACTGGACCCACTGGCGCAAGAGCAGTCAGGCCCTGGAGCACATCTTCACCGAGCCCCCCGACCTGCTGGTGGTGGACGACCAGCTGCCGGACATGTGCGGCAAGGACCTAGTGAGCCTGGTCAAGAGCGAAAACATCTACCGCCAGATGCCCGTGGTGCTCTGCCTGGAGCGCGAGGCCCTCGCCCCCGGCCTCAACTGGAGTGTCATCGAGGCCGACGACATCCTCGTCCATCCCGTGGACCCGGACGAGGCCCGCGCCCGCCTGAATCTGACCCTGCTGCGCGCCTCCCGCAGCCTGGACGCCAACCCCCTGTCCCGGCTGCCGGGCAACACCTCCATCATCCAGCGCATCCAGGAGATGATCGACGCCCGCCAGGACTTTGCCCTGGCCTACGCCGACCTGGACTACTTCAAGAGCTTCAACGACCGCTACGGCTTCTCCCGAGGCGACGAGGCCCTGCTCATGACCGCCAGGGTCATCGTCAACACCATCCGCGGCCTGAACCTGCCCTTTTCCTTCGTGGGGCACGTGGGGGGCGACGATTTCGTGTTCATCGTGCCCCCGGACGCCGCGGAACGGGCCTGCCAGCAGGTCATTGCCCGCTTCGACGCCATCGTGCCCAATTTCTACGACGCCGAGGACCTGGAACAGGGGTGCATCACCTCCACGGACCGCCAGGGCGTGGTGCG
>CAZNSV010000434.1:0-3229 GCA_964575775.1 uncultured Desulfovibrionaceae bacterium | reverse complement strand
CCGTGCCGCCGCGACCGGCCGCCAGGAGCCCCTCCAGCCGCCGGGCCAGCTCGCCCGGGCTGGCCAGCTGACGGAGGTGCCCGATCACCATTTCCTCCAATTGGTCGGCGCGGATGAATGGCAGTGAGCAGGTGCCCCGGTGGATACGCGCCTGGCACCGGTAGTGGCGGACCATCCAGCGGGGCCGCTTGGCCTGATCATACCGCCGCTGCGTATGGCCGCTAACGTTGGCGCCGCACAGGCCGCAGACCAGCACACCCGTCAGCGGGTGCGCGCTCGCCGCGGTGCGCGCTGGCAGCTCGGATCGGCGCCGTTTCACGGCCTGGGCCTGGTGCCACACGTCCGGAGAAACCAGGGCGGGGTGAACGTCCTCGACCGTGATGGCCCGGGCATCATCCTGCCGGCCCTGGCCACCCTGGCCCCGACGGCGCCCCCACGACAAGGCGCCTCGGTACACCGGATTACGCAGGATCAGGCTGACTGTCTGGTCATGCCAATGACCGCCGCCTGGGCCGGGGATGCCCTCGGCGTTCAAGGCCGCCGCTATGGCTCGGACGCCGGCGCCGCCGAGGTAGTCCCGGAACATCCGCTGCACGACCGGGGCCTGCACCGGATCGGGGACCAGGGCGCCGTCGACCAGCCGGTACCCGTAGGGTGCGTTTCCGCCCAACCACTTCGCCGTCGTGGCCGCCTGGGCCATGCCCATCACCACGCGCTCGGCCAGGTTCTCGCGTTCCCACTGGGCCAGGGCGGCGACGATAGTCACGAACAACCGACCCATCGCTGTGGTGGTGTCGTAGACCTCGGTGACGCTCCTGAATCCCACCTGGCGCTGTTCGAACAACCGCAGCATGGTCAGGAGATCGAACACACTGCGGGTGAGGCGGTCCAGACGGTAGACCACGACGATATCGCCCGGCTGCAGATCGGAGATCATCCGCTGCAAAGCCGGGCGGTCCATGTTCTTGGCGCTGTAACCGTCGTCTGTGTACCATTCCGCCACCGGCCAGCCCTGGGACACGCAGAAGGCGGCGATGCGCTCGCGCTGCGCGTCCAGGCTGTAACCCTCGTCGGCCTGCTCCTGGGTGCTGACCCGGGTGTAGGCAAGAGCTCGCATAACACCCCTCCATGGGACTCAGGGCCCGGATGCGGGGGACCAGCGATTCATTTGTGCATCCGACGGAACCGAATAGACAAACAAACCATCGAATTTACACAGGAAAAACTCGGTATGAACAGAAATGATCTATCCCGGCTCGTCGCTAACGCCCAGGAGCCACGAGATGCGGACGCCCAGCACTCGACTGAATCCGATCAGTTCGGCAGGGCGGACGTAGCGCTCGCCCAACTCGATCTGTGAGATCCTCGCGCCGTATAATGACGAGTGCCCTCGAACCTGCATCCTGGCCGCCAGGTCCTCCTGGCTCATCCCCAATTCGATGCGGCGCTGCCTAATGCGTTGCCCCACCATGTCGATGTCCTGCAAAGGATGCCCTCCCGCGGCTAGATGCCGCGAGAGTAGCAGGACTGCGAGGCCAGCATCTCACAGAATCTGTGAGGCCCTCACGATTTTCGTGATGTGACATCAGTCTGTCACAGCGAAAAGTCAAGGCTTGCATGACGGCCGCCCCGAGCATATCATTGCCTTACTGATAAGAACATGCGTTCGTGTATTTGCCGATTGAGTTCCGCGTACATAGGCCCCTCGTCTCTGCTCGCCTCTGTAGCCGGGGCCAAGAATTAACAGGGCTAGGGGGAGCCGCATGGAACCAAACGCATACGCAGAGCTACTTAACGTCCTGGCACAGATCGGCAGACTGGACCTGGCCTGCGAAGTCCACAAGGCGCTTACCGATGCTGGCCTCGCTCCGGTTGCCCCCCAGGAGCACCCACGCGCACTGCCTCCAGAATTCGCAGAGCCCCCTCAGGCGTGAACCCTAATTCCATGGCCCGGTTTACCACGTGCAACCAGTCCGGCGGCACGTGGTTACTCTTTTTGTAAGCCGGATCGTCAACATCACCGGTCAGGTAATGGGGGTTCACTCCGAGGGCGACAGAGAGGCGAACTACTATGTCCCAGGTTTGGGGCTGATGACCGCCACTTTCGTAATCAGACACGGAACGTTGAGAGACGCCGGCTAGTTCGGCTAGGCGGGTCTGGGACCACCCCCGCTGCTGTCGCAACTCTCGGAGCCTGTCACCTCGAAACCTGAAAGGCAAGTTCTCTACACCCATTGTCGCGGCCCCCTGAAACCATTCTGGCTTTTTAGCGAGATTTGGGCCAGCGAGAAATACCGTTATTGACATAGCGAGGTTTTGCATGTTATCGTGTTACTACGGAAATCTCGCTAGGATGTGAGCGAATGAACCACCTAAAGCAACTCCGCGAGGCGGCGGGACTCACCCAGTTCGAACTTGCGGTCAAGGCGGGTCTTAACCTATCCGCAATCACACAGATCGAGAGCGGTCGCCGCCGCAGCCCCAGGATCGACACCTGTCGGGCCATCGCCGTCGCCCTCGGCGTCACCGTCGACGATATCTGGCCCACTACCCCTGACGAGTCCGGTGCCGCAGAGGTTCGATCCCCCGCCTGATCGGAGGTGCATTTGATGCTCGCCAGCAGCCCTGGCCGCAACCGCCGCCGGACCCGCCCTGCGGCGCAGCCCGAGCGTCTGCCCACCCGAGACGAATGCCTCGATCGCCTCGCCATGGTGCTGGCCGCAGCGGCCCTGCGGATCCACCGGGAGCGCCAGCTGCAGCAGCGGGAGTCTGGAGGCTAATCCCTGCCCAGCGGACAGGCCTCTGTTCAGAGGTGGGGGCCGGAGTACACAGCACGCAACGCAGCATCAACCAGCACGGATGCGCCAGAGGGCAGCAGCCCGCGCCGCAGCAGCGCACGCAGCGCCACCACAGCGCCACCACAGCCAGACCGCAGTCCTCGGCCTCCACCTCCCGGGCTGGGCCCGGGCCCCCGACCCTCCCCCACGGCCTGGCACGCCGATGTTAGCAGCTTAGCAGCCGGACGAGCTCTCCCACCCGCCTCCGGCACACTCAGTCGAAACGGAAGCTACAGAGCGATGAAGGGAGCGGTAAGCATGGCGGCCATAATGCTGTCGGAGCCGGGGACGAAGCACGGCCCGTGCATTGACGGGTGCATCCACGACGACTGCCGGGAAACGCGGCGTATGGCAGGGACGGCCTGTACCGTCTGCGGGGAGCCGATTGGGTA
>CAZNSV010000433.1:0-3232 GCA_964575775.1 uncultured Desulfovibrionaceae bacterium | reverse complement strand
TGTAGCCCGCGTCTCTGGAGTAGTTGGAGAACAAGCCATCGAGGTTGTCTTCGGTGTGGGCCCCGGACCAGCCGATCCAGGTGCCGCCCCGGTCGCGCAGCACCGGCGCCAGGGCCGTGACCAGGCCGCCCGCGCCGGGCTTGATGCTCCACTGCCCGTTGCTCTTGGCCAGCCCCACGGGCAGGCGGTTGGAAACCACGATCAAGCGTCGGAACTCGGCATCGCTGTGCATGAAACCTCCTGTGCTGCGGTGAAGCGGGAACAGGAGCGCGGGGAGGGGCGTTCCCGGGGTCCGGCCAACATCCCCCAGCGGCGCGCTCCTTGGTCTGCCAGTGTGCAACCTAGGCCCTGCGGCCCACAAACGCAACCCCCGAATCGTGGTTGAGACCATCCGCACTCATGGCAAGCAGGCGTCGGGTTTTCGGAAAGGTCTTTTCATTTTCTCCGCGCGTGGATATACTGGGCTCCGCATTGTCTACCTATTTCCGGAGCAGAACGTGAGACGCAACCCTGCCGGTGCCCTGTCGGGGGACGCCATGGACGAAACCATCGAAGATCGCAGCCTGGCTGACGCGCGCTCCCATGCCGGGATCGGCGAGTTGGAACTGCTGTTGGGGCGTATGACCGTGCTGGCCACGGCGCTGGCCGAGCCGGGTGGACCGGACCAGCGCCCCTGGCCCGAACCGGCCCCCCTGGGCTGGTGGGTCCTGGCCGTGGGCGCGCGTCTGGATCACGGGTCCCTGGAGCTGCGGGACCGCTCCCGCGACAATCTACGGCGGGAGTTGGAGCAGCGCGGCATCCGGCTCAAGGAATATGTCTGGATCTGGGATGAGACCAACCGCGCCCAGGTACTCCTGCGCAGCTTCGGGAGCCGGGACCTGGCCGAGGCCTTTGCCGGGGCCATGGAGATGCGCGGACTGCGGGTGCGCATCTGCCGGGAGTGGGATTCAGACAAGTAGACCTGTGCCACGCCGGGGCACCCCTCGGCGCGCCCCTCTGGCCGCGCCCCTTGACAGCATGGCCCCGCGCCTGTAGGCCCCTTTCGGCGGCGGCAGCTGTGGCTGCCCTGTCGGACGGCGCCGGGGTCTCATCCCGAACCGCCGTCGCCTCCCCCGCCCCCCACGAAGGCGAACAACCCCGCACAGCCAAGGACACAGCCATGCATCGCAGCAGCAACAGCATGAATCTCTATGAATTTTTCGACCACGCCCTGCGCGAACTCTACAGCCTGGAGGAGATGTTCGAGTCCTTCGGCCAGCAGCAGACCGCCGACGTGCTGCGCAGCGTGGTGGAAATGGCCTATGCCAAGCTCTCCGACCTGGGCGCCATCGTGGAACGCGACCTGGGGCAGCTGGAGATCCACATGAACGAGTACGGCGAGCCGCAGCACGCCTCCCTGGCCGGCAAGCCCATGGAAGAGTCCCTGCAGTAGCCCGGGGAGCCCCTTACAGCCAGGTCAGCCCCAGCACGTAGACCCGCCTGGGACCGTGGGCCGGTCGCACCAGGGTCTGTTCGATGTCCGCCGTGGAGCTGGACCCCGTGATCAGGGTCACCGCGTCGGGCAGGCTGCCCTGCCCCGCCCGCCAGTTGCGCAGGAGCTCCGGCAGGCTCGCCAGATCGTCGTACAGCAGGCTCTGGGGTGCCAGGGCCAGATGCAACGGCGGCACCAGCGACACCGCGCGGGGGCGCCCCTCGCCGCTGCACAACACCAGGGTCCCGGCCAGGGCAAAGACCGCGTCCACGGCCGTGATGCCCAGGTCCACCGCCTCCAGCTCCGGACAGAGCGGGCTGTGCCGCTCCCCGGCCACGGGCAGGGGCACCTGCCGCACGCCCGCCTCGGCCAGCAGCGCGTCCACACCCAGCAGCTCCGGCAGGGGGTGCGCCCAGCGTACCGCCGAGTGCACGCCTTCCCGGGCCAGGATCTCCCGCAGCAGGGTCGCGGCCTCGGCCGGATCCCCGGCCAGCAGCAAAGTCCCGTTCACGGGCTCCAGGGCTGCGGCCATGGTCTGCCAGGCTTCGGCCGGGCAACTGGTGGGGTGGCAGGCCGCCTCCACCACCGGGGGCAGTTCGGGTTGGGTCGTGGCAAAGGGCGCCTCGGCGCGCCCCTGACGCAGCCGCTCCAAAATCAGGGTTCTTGCCTCAACCACGTTTCCGCTCCTTGCGTCCGCGCCAGAGTGCATGGAAAGGTTGCCGGGCCAGTCCCGGCAAGGGGCGCAGCCTGGCCAGCCGGGCCAGGCTCCCGGCTCCGGGCAGCCGCCGCAAGAGGCGGAACTCCGGGTCCAGCCTGCGCACCAGCGTCGCCGCCGCGCGCCAGACCGGCGCATGGGCCGCGGCCGAGCCGTGCAGCTCCAGGGCCAGGCGTTGCAGCGGGGCCTCGCCCCCACCCCAGGCCGGATCCTCGGCAAAGCGTTGCCGCAGCCCCAGGAGCATGGCCGGGTGGTCGATGCCCACGGGGCAGACCCGACGGCAGTTGCCGCACTGGGTGCAGGCCAGGGCAAAGTCCTTGGCCTCGGGGCGAGGCAACAGCACCGGGGCCAGCAGGCTGCCGATGGGGCCGGAGTAGGACCAGCCGTAACAGTGCCCCCCCACGCTGCAGTAGACCGGACAGGCCGCCAGACAGGCACCGCAGCGCACGCAGAGCAGGACCTCGCGCAGCAGCGGGTCGGCCAGCACGGCGCTGCGCCCGTTGTCCAGGATGATCACGTGCACGGCCTCGGGGCCGTCCAGCTCGCCAGGACGCCGGGGGCCGGACAGGATGGAGACGTAGGACGAGAGCTTCTGCCCCGTGGCGCTGCGCGGCAGGGTCTGGAGCAGGGCCGTGGCCTCGGCGAACCCGGCCACCACCTTCTCCAGGCTCATCACCGCCACATGCACGCGGGGGCAGCTGGTGCTCAGGCGAATGTTACCCTCGTTCTCCAGCAGCACCACGGCCCCGGGCTCGGCCACGGCCATGTTGGCACCGGTGATGCCCAGGTCCGCGTGGATGAAGTGCTCGCGCAGGGCGTCCCGGGCAATGGCCGTGAGCGCCACGCTGTCCTCGGCCGTGCGGCCCAGGGTCTCCTGGAACAGGGCGGCCACTTCCTGCCGGGTCTTGTGCACGGCGGGGGCGATGATGTGCGAAGGCGGCTCCCCGGCCAGCTGGATGATGTACTCGCCCAGGTCCGTTTCCCAGACCTCCAGCCCCATGGCCTCCAGGGCGGGGTTGAGGGCGATCTCCTCGCTGATCATGGAC
>CAZNSV010000432.1:0-3275 GCA_964575775.1 uncultured Desulfovibrionaceae bacterium | reverse complement strand
TCCGAGTTTTTCAAGGTCTTTTACGGCGATCTTGGCACCGCGCCCATGATCGCGGAGTGCCCCGTGTGCATGGAGTGCCGTCTGGAGCGCGTGGTGGACTTTCCCAACCACGACGTGTTCGTGGGCGAGATCGTGCAGACCTGGGCCAAGCCCGAGGTGCTGGAGGACGGCAAGGTGCATTACGGCCGGGTGGATCCCCTGCTCTTCGATTTCCAGCGCATCCGGTACTGGTCTCTGGGGCAAGAGGTGGGGCGCCCCTGGCACGACGGCAAGGAACTCAAGCCGGGGCGTGGTGCCAAGGCATGAGTGACGCCGCTCACGGTGCTGCGCGCGGGGACCCGAGGGGTGGTCCCCGGCCGCGTCACTGCAGGTTCTTCAGCCGGACCTCGATGACCATGGGGTTGGGGTAGGTCTCGCGGATGGAGGCAAAGAGCTCCCGGGCCCGGGCCTTGTCGCCCCTGTTTTCCATGAGGTCGGCCAGGAGGAAGGTGGCCATGGCCTTGCGCTCCTCGTCCACGCCTTCCAGGGCGCGGATGCGCTGCAGGATGCCTTCGATGCGGGTGCGCACGCTCTCCAGGTCCAGGGTGGAGTCCTTGGCTTCCAGGGTCTGGGCCTGGGCCCGGCGCAGCATGAACTCCAGGGTCTGGGCCGTCTCGTAGAGGCAGGTGGCCTTCAGCTCCGGGCTCTGGATCTCCTGTTCGCAGGCCGCGAGGACCTGCTCCACCTGGATGAACTCCTGCTGTTGGCGCAGGACCCGGGCCACGCGCAGGTAGACCTCGGTGCGCCGTGTCTCGTCCAGGTCCGGCAGGGCCAGGGCCGTTTTCCAGACCGTGAGGGCGTCCTGACGCCGCCGCTGCCCCTCGTAGACTTCGGCCAGCCGGGAGAGCAGGAGCCAGGCCTGTTGCGGGTCCTCGCCGAACTCCAGGTACATGGAGTTGAGCAGGTTGGCGGCCTTGTCCATGTCGTTCTGGACGTTGACCGCGATTTCCAGGAGCCGGTTCCAGGCCTCGAGACGGCGTTTGCCCTCGGGTTGGGCCTGCAGGTAGTGCTGATAGATGCGTTCGGCCTCCGAAAAATGCCCGATGGAATAGGCCTGGCGGGCGCTTTCCAGGGCGTCCTGCTGCTGTGGCTCCAGGGAGCAGCCCCAGAGCGGCAGCAGCAGGGCGCCCAGAAGCAGCCCTGTGCGGAGACACGAACGCAAGCGCATCACAAGCCCACTATTCTTCCGTGGTCTGGGTTTCGCGCACCAGGTCGAAGGCCACCACCTGGCCGCCTTCGTCCATCCGCACCAGGCGCACGCCCTGGGTGGCGCGCCCCACCACGCTCACTTCTTCCAGGCCGAAACGGATGATCTTGTTGCCCGAGGTGAGCAGCATGACCTCGTCGTTGGCGTTGACCATGGCGGCGCCCACCACGTGCCCGGTCTTGGGGGTGACGCGCATGTTGATGATGCCTTTGCCGCCACGGGCCTGGGAGCGGTAGAGCTCAACCGGGCTGCGCTTGCCGTAGCCCTGGCTGGAGACCGTGAGCAGTTCGGGCTTGGCCTCGCCGTTGACCACCACGGCCGAGGCCACGCCGTCGTCGTTGCGCAGGGACACGCCGCGCACGCCGGCGGCGGTGCGCCCCATGGCCCGGACCTCGGAGAGATCGAAGCGGATGGACATGCCCTTTTCCGTGACCAGGATCACCTGACTGCCCTCGGGGACTTCGCGCACCATCAGGAGTTCGTCGCCTTCCTTGAGGGTCACGGCGTTGAGCCCCATGCGGCGGGCCCGGGCGAACTGCTCCATGCTGCAGCGCTTGACCATGCCCTTGCGGGTGACGAAGAACAGGTAGCGGTCCGGGCTGAACTCGCGGATGGAGAGCACCGTGGTGGCGAACTCCTCCTTTTCCAGGGGCAGCAGGTTGGCGATGTGCAAGCCCTTGGCGATGCGGGAGCCTTCGGGCACCTGGTGCGCCTTGAGCTGGAACATGCGCCCCCGGTTGGTGAAGAGCAGGAGGAACTGGTGGTTGCTGGTGGCGATGAGGCTCTGGATCATGTCGTCCTCGCCCGTCTGCACCCCGGCGATGCCGCGCCCCCCGCGCCGTTGCTGCTGGTAGTTATCCACGGTGGTGCGCTTGATGTAGCCGCGCCGCGAAAGCGTGACCAGCACCTCGTCGTCCGGGAGCAGGTCCTCGATGGCGATGCCCTCCACTTCGTCCGTGTTGATCACGGTCTTGCGGGGGGTGGCAAAGGTGCCTTTGAGCTCCTGCAGTTCCTCGCGGATGACGCTTTTAAGCACTTCCACGTTCTCCAGGATGCTCTTGAAGTACTCGATGAGGCGGATGAGCTCGGCGTACTCCTCCAGGAGCTTCTCGCGCTCGAGGTTGGTGAGGCGCTGCAGGCGCATGTCCAGGATGGCCTGGCTCTGGACCGCGGAGAGAGCGAAGCGCTGCATGAGCCGCTCCTTGGCCTCGGCCGGAGTGGCCGAGGCGCGGATGAGCTCGATGACCGCGTCGATGTTGTCCAGGGCGATGCGCAGCCCCTCCAGGATGTGGGCCCGCTGCTCGGACTTGGCCAGTTCGTGCCGGGTGCGGCGCAGCACCACTTCGCGCCGGTGCTCCAGGAAAAGTTCGAGTATTTCTTTAAGATTGAGCAGGCGCGGCCGGTTGTCCACCACGGCCATCATGTTGAAACCGAAGGAGGTCTCCAGGGGGGTGAACTTGTAGAGCGCGTTCTTGACCAGATCGGGGATGGTGCCCTTTTTCAGGTCCACCACCACCCGGATGCCCTTGCGGTCCGATTCGTCGCGCAGGTCGCTGATGCCGTCGATCCTGCGCTCGTTGACCAGGGCCGCGATCTTTTCCACCAGGGAGGACTTGTTCAGCGCGTAGGGGATCTCCTTGATCACGATGGACTGGTAGCCCTTCTTGCGCTCCTCGATCTCCATGACCCCGCGGATCTTCACGCTGCCGCGCCCCGTGTGGTAGGCCTCGCGCAGGGACTCCCCGGCATAGACCTCGGCGCCCGTGGGGAAATCCGGCCCCTTGATGTACTCCATGAGCTGCGCCACCGTGCTCTGCGGCGCGTCCAGGATCAGCAGCAGGCCGTCCACCAGCTCCCCCAAGTTGTGGGGCGGGATGTTGGTGGCCATGCCCACGGCAATGCCCGAGGAACCGTTGAGCAGCAGGTTGGGCACCTTGGTGGGCAGCACCACCGGCTCTTCCAGGGAGTTGTCGTAGTTGGGGCGGTAGTCCACCGTGCTCTTTTCGATGTCCGCCAAGAACTCGCTGGT
>CAZNSV010000431.1:0-3277 GCA_964575775.1 uncultured Desulfovibrionaceae bacterium | reverse complement strand
ATGGTGCGGGGGGCCTAACCCCAACCGGGGCTCATGCTGTCGTCTGTGGGGCGGGCTTCAGCCCGCCAATCCTCTCGGCAAGCATCGCCGCCTATGGATGAGGCATCTGCCAGTCTCAGACCGTCGGCCGGCTGAAGCCGGCCCTACAGGTGCCTGGGGTCGCCGTTGTGGGGCGGGCTTCAGCCCGCCGAACCTCGCAGCCCGATCCCCGCTGTTCAGGGTTGCTCGAACTGGACGTGGGTACGCAGTTGGCCTTCGAACAGGGCCTCCATCTGTACCTGGCCTTCCTGCTGCGTCACCTGAAAGCCGGTTTGCTCGTCCGGGCTGATGGCGATCACCCGGAGTCGGTCAGGCGGAAAATTCAACTGGATGGAGACCCGCATGGGGTAGTAGCCGTCCAGGAACTTGCGCATGTAGGGCCCGTTGTTGAGGTTGTAATAGCCGTTGCCGGCATTGCTCATGGCCCGAGTTTCGGCCTCCAGGCATAGCCGCGCCCCCGGCGTCACGCCGCGCAACTGCAGGCTGGCGCCCTTGGGCCAGGCCTCTTCCACACCGCGGGATTCGGTCACCTTCAGGCCCCGAACGAATCCCTCCCGAAAGGTGATCTGGGCCCGGGGCACGGCATCCAGGTGGTCGTGGCACTGTTCCAGGCGTACCCAGCCGGTGGTCAGGCTGGCTTCGTCGATGTGGAAGATGTTCTGGTGGTGGTGTACCGGCTTGGCCGGGGCCGCTGCCAGCCAGACCAGCTCGCCCTCGTTCACTTCGGATATGCTTTTGGCGTTGAACCAGTCTTCCATTTCCTGGGCCGTGGGAGCCGGCTGGGCCAGGACCGGGACCGCCAACCCGGCCAGAATCGGAAACACGGCTGCCAACACTGTGCGCATGGGATTCATGACTGCCCTCCAGATGGACGAACAGCCACTTTGCCCATGAGCGGCGCCGGACACAATCGGTTCATCTGAACCATGCCGGACCGGTATCGCCGGCCCCCGTCGGCCTCATTTGGGTCTATGCTTGAGCATGCCCCCGCCCATCGAGAAGGCGGTTCCACACACACCAGGAGGATGACCATGCCGGATGTACCCCGCCCTTACCACCCCATCATCTACGTGCGCGGCTACGCCATGACCCAGAGCGAGATCGCCGCCACCGTGGCCACCCCCTACATGGGCTTCAACCTGGGCGCCACCAAGACCCGCCAGGACTGGCAGGGCAAGACCGTGCGCCATATCTTCGAGTCGCCCCTGGTGCGACTGATGAAGGACCACGGCTACCGGGACATCTACGCCGACGGCAGCGAGATCCAGGGTACGCTGCCCGAGCGCAGCATCGTCATCTACCGCTATTACGAGCAGGCCGATGAAGACCTGGGCAGCGGGGAGTTACCCGGCATCGTCGATGCCGCCAAGGGCCTGCGCGACCTGATCCACACCCTGCGCGACCGGACCTGCGGTCAGGATGCCGCCGCCCGGGATGCCTTCCGGGTGTATCTGGTGGCCCATTCCATGGGCGGCCTGGTCTGCCGCTGCTTCTTGCAGAACGACAAGGTCAGCAAAAAGGCCGACCGGGCCCTGGTGGACAAGGTGTTCACCTACGCCACGCCCCACAACGGCATCGAGATCGCCGGGGTGAACACGCCCCGCTTCCTGGGCCTGCGGGACATGAACAACTTCAAGCGCACCATCATGGCCAAGTACCTGGGCCTGGCCGGCAAGCCGGAGCGGGTGGACAGCCTGGACGGCAAGTTCGACCCGGATCGCTTCTTCTGCCTGGTGGGCACCAACCACAAGGACTACGACACGGCCTTCGGTCTCTCCGCCAAGTTGGCCGGCGAGATGAGCGACGGCCTGGTGAAGATCGAAAACGCCACCGTGCGGGGCGCCCCCCGGGCCTTTGTGCACCGCACCCACAGCGGCCCCTACGGCATCGTGAATTCAGAAGACGGCTACCAGAACCTGGTCCGCTTCCTGTTCGGCGACCTGCGGGCCACCGGCACGGTGGAAGTGGACGAGCTGCCCCTGCCACCTTCGGTGCGCGAGGCCAAGGAGAGCGGCAAGCGCATCGAGGCCTCCTACTACTTCGAGGCCACCGTCGCCCCCCGGGGCACGGCCTTCTACAAGCTCACCGAGCGACGCAAGGAAACCCACTCCGCCGTGCTGCGCCAGTTCGACGAGATGCTGCGGCTCAACAAGGCCGGCCTGGACAAGCCCCGCTGGCCGGTGCTGTTCTCCGTCTTCCTGGACACCCGCAACATCACCACCGGGAACACCGTGGTCTTTACCGTGGAACTGACCGTATCCACCACCGGCTACACCATCGACAACACCCTCTGGCTGGACCAGCACGTGGAGGGGGAATATCTGTACCGGGACACCCTGACCCTGCGCGCCAGCCTGGGAGATGACGGTTGGACGCTGCGCTACAACCGCACCGACGAGGCCTGGAGCGAAAGCACGGGCCACAAGGCGGAACAGGACGCCCAGGGCATGTACATTCCCCTCAGCTCGAAAAAGGGATTCAAGGGCCGGCTTCGGCTGACCACCGCGGCCTGGCGCTGAGGCCCCGACCAGCCTGCATGGCTGCCACCGATGAGCAGGCATGGGCTATGGGCCTAGGTTGTCCGGACATAGGAGGCACGACACCTATGGCATCAGCCTCCCCCCAGCCGTCGCCATAGCGTGGTCCGGCTGATGCCGAGGCGCCTGGCCGCCTCGGCCCGGTCACCGTCGCATTCGGCCAGGACACGGCGAATCTGGTCCCGTTCCGCCTCACGGCCGGCCTGCTTCAAGAGCGGGGCAGGGGTGGTCTCCAGAGCTGTCAGTTCCGGCAGATAGGCAGCCAGACCAGCAGGGTCCATCTCCCCGGCCTCTTCGGTGGCGGCAAAGACGGCGGCCCGTTCCACCAGGTTTTCCAACTCGCGGATATTGCCCGGCCATTCGTAACCCCTGAAACGCGGCAGCAACATGTCCAGAAAGGGCTCGATCTTGCTCTGGGCATGCAGCCTGGCGAGCACGGCCTGGGCGAAATGCCGGGCCAGGATGGCGATATCCTCGGGCCGGTCGCGCAAGGGGGGCAGGCTCAAGGCCAGGATGTTGAGGCGAAAATACAGATCCTCCCGGAACCGGCCGTCCTGCATGGCCTGGCGCAGGTCCCGATGGGTGGCGGCCATGATGCGCACATCCACCGGCGTGGGTTCCGTGGCCCCGACCCGCAACACCTCCCGTTCCTGCAACACGCGCAGCAGCTTGGCCTGGAGCCCCGGCGGCAGTTCGCCGAT
>CAZNSV010000430.1:0-3299 GCA_964575775.1 uncultured Desulfovibrionaceae bacterium | reverse complement strand
GCCCGTGAGCCACGGCACCAGGCCGTTGAGCAGCTTGGTGGAGATGGCCGTGCGGAACAGGATCTCGCCCATGAGCACAAAAAGGGGCAGGGCCGTGAGCGCCCAGGAGTTGAGACTGTTCCAGATGGAGTTGGCCAGCAGGTCGCCGATGCGGTCGTACAGGGAAATGGTGGGGGGCAGGTTGACCTTGTAGAGCAACATGCCCGCGATGCCCGACGCGAACAGGGCATACCCGATCCAGACGCCCAGCAGCAGGAGCCCCAGCATCACGGCCAGGAGCGCCACCGCCAGCAGCAAGGGGTCGCTTATGATGGCCGCACCCTCCGCAGGATGTACAACACGATTTCCAGGGCCAGCATGGTCAACCCCAGGGGGATGACCAGCTGCGGAATCCAGAAGGGCGTCTCGGCCGGGGTGTCGGCCTGCATCTTCAGGACGTAACTCTGCCAGGTCATGTTCACGGCGTAGCGCAGGGCGTAGAGCGTGATGCAGAGGCTGAGGAGCGCGGCCACCAGCTCGCAGAACCGCACCGCCCGGGAAGGCAGGCGCGAGAGCAGCAGCTCGATGCGGATGAAGGCGTTGCTGCGAAAGGTCTCGGCAAAGCCGAAGAGCACCAGCCCCACCATGAAGTAGCCGGTATACTCGCTGGCCACCTGGGTGGAGGAGTTCCACCCCGTGCGCAGCACGATCTCGGTGAGGATCAGCCCCACGATGGCGAGCATGAACCCGGCGGACAGCCAGGCCCCGGCCCGGGCGATGCCCCCCAGCCGATCGAGTATGGAGGGGCAGGCCCCGCGTTCCCCTTGGGGGGCGGAGCCTGCCTGCTGTTCGTGTGCGCCGCTCATGAACCTACTTGCCGAACGCGGTCAGGGCGGCGTTGAAGTCGGCACCGGCCTTGCTCTTCATGTCCTCCAGCATGGCCTTGGCGATTTCATGCAGCCCCTGCTTCAGTTCCGGCGTCATCTCGGAGATGGTCATGCCGTTGTCGCCCAGGACCTTGAGGGATTCCACCACGCTGGCCTGGGAGGCCTGCCACTGCATGTCCTCCACCTCCACGGCGGCCCGCTGCAGGGCCTCCTGCTGCACGGGGGAGAGGGCGTTCCAGTAGTCCAGGTTGATGGTGAGCATGTTCAGGGGGAAGGAGTAGTTGATCTGGGTGAAATGGCTCAGCACTTCCCAGAGCTTGCCGTCCACGCCGGAGGTGGCGGAGGTCAGCACGGAGTCGATGAGCCCGGTGGAGAGGGCGGTGTAGACCTCGCCCCAGGGCAGGGACTGCGGGCTGGCTCCAGCGCGCTGCAGGAAGTCGGCGCCGTTCTTGTCGTAAGTGCGGACCTTCAGCCCGGCCGTGTCGGCCACCACGTTCACGGGCTTTTTGGTGAACAGCCCACTGTGGGGCCAGGGCGCGGCGTAGAGCAGCTTCTGGTTCCAGGTGGCGCAGGCCTTGTCATAATAGGGGCGGGCGGCGTCGTAGAACACCCGGGCCTGCTCGTAGGAGTCCACCAGCATGGGGATGGTGGTCAGCCCGAAAATATCGTCGGAACCGGAAACCACGCCCATGAGGATGTCGGACATGGGCAGGGTGGCGTCCTTCACGGCCTTGAGCAGTTCCGGCCCCTTGAAGCCCAGGCTGCCGCCGGGGTGCACGGTGATGAGCACGGAGCCCTCGGTGTACTCCTTGACCAGTTCGGCGAACCGCTGGGCGCCCTGGGTGTGGAAGTTGGAGTCAGGGTAGATGGCGTTGCAGTCCATCTTGATGGGGTCCGCGGCCGCGGCGGGCAGGGCCGGGCAGAGGAGCAGGCCGAGGAGCAGCAGGGAAAGGAAGGTCCGTTGCATCAGAATGCCTCCGTGGGTGGTTGTGTTCTGTCCGGATGCAGCGCGCGAGGGGCTCTCCGGGCCGCGGGACGCAGGCGGATCACGCCGTGATCGTTGACAATAGCACAGCTTACAGCGGGTGACAACGCCCCTGGTGCGCCCCAAGTGCGGGGTCGGTTCCGAACGGCTCAACCGCCGATGGAGAAGAGCCGTTCCAGGTCGTGGCGCGAGTAGGTCCGGAAGGCGATGAGGGTCTCCGAGGCCTTGATGCCCTCCACGGCCAGGAACTTGCTGGTCACGGTGTCGGACACGGCTTCGTTGTCCCGGGCGCGGATGATGGCCACGATGTCGAAGCGCCCCCCCACGGAGTAGACTTCGGTCACGTGCTCCATCCCCACCAGGGCCTGGGCCACATCGTTGATCTTCTTGGGTTCCACCTGCAGGAGCACTACGGCGTTGACCATGACGGTCTCCTTTGTCGTTTGATTGGTTGCACGGCCCTGCGGGAACGCGGGCTAGTCATCCAGTACCTTGCCGCTGCTGATGAAGGAAACGCCCAGGCCCGACTCCGTGCTGATCATCACGGCTTCCACGATGGGGGTGTTCACGGGCTGCTCGGACTGCCATTTGACAATGAAGTTGGCCCCGGAGCCCCCGGCGCTGTCCCGCTGGTGCACCATGAACTCCACTGTCATCAAGGGGGCGATGACCTGGGGCTGCTCGAGCTTGTGCCGCACCAGCTTGCCGTCGGTGTCGTAGTAGTCCACCACGCTCAGGGTCAGGGGCAGGTGCAGATCGGTATTGCGCACGCTCAGAATCACCGTGAGGTCCAGGGGACGGTTCTTCGGACCATGGTAGATGTGCGAATAGCAGGGCACGTAGAGCGTTTGCCCCGTGGCGCGCTCCGCCCGGGCCAGGGCCGGGAACTGCAGCCCCACCAACAGACCGACGAACAACATGATTCTGATCACACGCATTCTCCTGAGGTCAAGGGGCGGATCTCCGCACGATGTTGCCAACCCTGTCCGGCCGTGGCGCGGTGGTCAACCGCTCTTCGGCTGGGGTGGGATGAGCGCGCCGCACTTGTCGCAGCGCACCTCCGCGTCCTGCCTGGTCTTGGGGACCAGTTGCTTGTGGCGACACGCGGGGCAGGTGCGCGTCTGGTGACTGATCCTCTGCAAGACATTGAGCAGTACGAACGGGTTCATGGTATCCGGTCTCGTGCCCCAGAGGAAGGGGCGGTTATCTGTTGCCCGGGCGGCAGCCTCATTGCTGTGGAGAGCAGACGGCTTGCAGCAACGGCATCATCTGGGGCTTGCCCAGGGCGATGAGCAAATCGCCCGCTCCGATGATCGTGTCTGGCCCGGGATTGAAGAGCATCTGCCCGGTGGCTGTCTTGATGCAGACGATGATCACTTCGAACCGGGCGCGGATGCCGGAATCGCGCACCAGTTTGCCCACCAGCTCCGATTCGGGGCTCACCAGCA
>CAZNSV010000429.1:0-3311 GCA_964575775.1 uncultured Desulfovibrionaceae bacterium | reverse complement strand
GTTGACGTGGGTTCATGAAGGCGGCTCCAGGGTGCGTAGGCAGGGCAGGCGGCAATGCCCTACTCCAGATGAGGGTAAAGAATGTTCAGGACAAAATGAAAGAAATGCCCAATTGCCCACCCTGTGTTCAGACCATTATAAAAAAAATCAAACACGCTGCAAGTGGCACCCGCCTCGACTGGGCAAGGCGGTGCGCCGCCGCTGCAGGATGCCCCCGGAGTTTGAAGCCATGAAGTCCGTCACCAGAGTCGTTCAGGAAATGGTCATGAGTTGTCCGCTGCCGTTGAAGGTGATCGCCGCCAAGATCGGCAAACCCTATTCCACCCTGCTGCGTGAACTCAATCCTTACGACACAGGCGCCAAACTGGGTGTGGAAACCATGCTGGATTTGATGCGTATTACCAACAACTACACGCCATTGCAGTATATGGCCGAGGAACTGGGCTGCACGGTGGCGTCCCGCTCCGCCTTCGAGCCTGGAGCGGGTGGCGTCGCTGGTGGGCACGGCAAGGCAGCCAGGGGGGAAGCCATGCCCACTCTGCCCTTGGGGGCTGGGCTGGCGTTGGAGAATTCGCGTCTCTACTGAAGCGCCCCCGCAATAATGCGGGGGCGCCGATCAATATTTGAGCCGGGGGGGATCAAACCCGGTTGCGCATTGGCTGGGGGGCCACGGGGTGTGTCTTGCTTACGCAGGGCACACCCTTTTTGCTTTCCGGGAGGGCAAGAACCCCGGGGTCAGCCCAGCAGGTACTTGATGCCCGTGAAGAACAGCACGCCGGCCAGCAGCCACTTGATGACCCGGGCTGGGACGAATTTCTGACAGCGCGCCCCCAGATACATGCCCGCCATGCCGCCGATGCCGAAGAGCAGCCCCAACCCCCAGTCCGGCGCCACGGCCAGGTTGGGGTAGAGGGGGGCAATGGCCTGGTAGAATATGACCCCGGCCACGGAGGTCACGAAGGTGCCCATGAGGGCCGCGCCCGCCACGGTGTACACCGGCAGGCCGAACACGCTCACAAAGAAGGGGGCGATGATGGAGCCGCCGCCGATGCCGTAAGCGCCCCCCACGATGCCCACGATGAAACTCAGGGCGAAGATGCCCAGGGTGGAGAAGGCGTACTCCTCGCCGTAGAAGCTGTAGCGGATGCGCTTGAGGGTGAAGGTCAGGACCTGCACGGCGGGCAGGGCCTCGCCCTTTTCCTTGCGCTGCAGGTGGGTGCGCACCAGTTCCTGGAAGCGCTGCTCGGCCGTGGCCTTACCGCCCTGGTTCTTCTTCTTGAGCAGGTCGCGCAGCATGCGCACCCCGATGTAGAGCAACACCAGTCCGGCAAAGAACTTGAAGCTTTTCGGGTCCGGCAGCCAGCTCACGCGCATGATGGCTCCGATGAAGACCCCGGGCAGAGTCCCGATGATCACCACCCAGGTCAGGGGCCAGACCATGCGCCCCTCCCGGAGGTAGCGGTAGACCCCGCTGGGAATGGCCACGACGTTGAAGACCTGGTTGGTGGCGCTCACCGAGGGCGCGGTGTAGCCCAGCACGGACATCTGGAAGGGCAGGAGCAGGAACGCGCCCGAAACTCCGCCCATGGACGTGAAGAACGAAACCACGAAGGCCGCCAAGGGGGGCAGCAGGGGCCAGACCTCGATATCCGCCGTGGGAAAGTACATGGGCACCTCGCAGGCTGGGGGTTTCGGGGAGGGGTTCGTTCTTTTTTTCACTAGCTTTGGCTCGGATGGCTGTCAAGCTCAATCTCGGTGCAATGTTGACTGTATTCCAGGCCAGCTATGGGAGAAACGCAGAAGCCCGCTCCGTGCTGGAATGCAAGCTGGCGCACGACGCAACACCGCCCCGGCCGGTGGACGGCGCGGGGACGGCGGCGTGAGGAGGAGGTAAATGAGGAGGAGGTAAATGAGGAGGAGGTAACTTTAGAGGGACTGGGCCGCAAGGGGCGAGCTGATGCGCTCCCGCTGCAGTTCCTGGCCGGTACGTGCGGCGATGATGCGCAGCACCGGGACGCGGCTCTGGGCCAGGGTGGCGGCCCGCAAGGCGATCTGGGTCAGGCCCGAGCAGCAGGGCACTTCCATCTCCAGCACCGTCAAGGAGCGGATGCCGCTTTCGCGCAGGATGTCCGTGAGCCGCTGCACGTAGAGCTGGGCGTCGTCGAACTTGGGGCAGGCCATGAGGGCCACCCGCCCCGCCAGGTAGTGGGCGTGCAGGTCCGGCACGGCCAGGGCGGCGCAGTCCGCCAGCAGCAGCACGTCCGCGTTCTTGAGGAAGGGTGCCTGGGGGGGCACCAGCCGCAGCTGCACGGGCCAGTGGGTCAGTTCCGAGCTTTGTGCGCCCGAGCCGGGGGCCTTGGCCCCTGCTGCCTGCTGGTGGGGGCGGTTGGCGGCCTGGCAGGGCGTGAGCTGCATCACGCGGGCCGAGGGACATCCCCCGGTGGCCCTGGGTTGCGGTGCTGGCGCGGGGGGCGCCTGGGTGGCTTTCTGGTGGGCCAGGAGCTCTTCCACGGCCGCCTCGTCAAAGGGATCCGCATCCCGCTCCACGATGCGCAAGGCCCCGGTGGGGCACTCACCGAGACAGGCCCCCAGGCCGTCGCAGTACATGTCCGCCACCAGACGCGCCTTGCCGTCCACGATCTGCAGGGCGCCTTCGGCGCAGCCGGGCACGCACTGGCCGCAGCCGTCGCAGAGGGCCTCGTCGATTTCGATGATCTTGCGCAGGGTCATGTCATACTCCTTGAGTTGCCGGGGCGCCGTGGCGCCCCGGCGTTGTGCTGTGCGGATGATCAGCCCAGGATGGCCTTGAGGTCTTCGTCCGGGGTGCTGATGGGCTTGATGTTGAAGTTTTCCACCAGATAGTTCAGGACGTTGCCGCTGAGGAAGGCGGGCAGGGAGGGCCCGAGCCGGATGTCCTTGATGCCCAGGGCCAGGAGCGTGAGCAGGATGGCCACGGCCTTTTGCTCGTACCAGGAGAGCACCAGGGACAGGGGCAGGTCGTTGACCCCGCAGTTGAAGGCCTTGCTCAGGGCCACGGCGATCTGGATGGCGGAGAAGGCGTCGTTGCACTGCCCCACGTCGAGCAGGCGGGGGATGCCGCCGATGTCGCCCAGCTGCTTGTCGAAGAAGCGGAACTTGCCGCAGGCCAGGGTCAGGATGACGGTATCCTTGGGGGCCTTTTCCACGAACTCGGTGTAGTAGTTGCGGCCAGGCTTGGCGCCGTCGCAGCCGGCCACCAGGAAGAAGTGACGGATGGCGCCCCCTTTCACGGCCTCGATGACCTTGTCCGCCACACCCAGCACCGCGTTGCG
>CAZNSV010000428.1:0-3316 GCA_964575775.1 uncultured Desulfovibrionaceae bacterium | reverse complement strand
CGTCGTGGTTCAGCACATGCCGGAGAAGTTCACTGCCATGTTCGCCGCAAGTCTGAACACCCTGTGTCAGGTGGAGGTGAAGGAGGCCCAGAACAACGAGCGGGTCATCCCGGGACGAGTCCTGATCGCCCCGGGCGGTCGCCACATGCTGCTCAAGCGCAGTGGTGCCCAGTACGTGGTCGAGGTAGTGGACGGCCCTTTGGTGTCGCGCCACAAGCCCTCGGTGGACGTGCTTTTCCGTTCCGTGGCCAAGTCTGCAGGCAAGAACGCCACTGGCATCATCATGACCGGCATGGGTGACGATGGGGCCAGGGGCATGCGGGAGATGTTCGACGCTGGCGCCCACACCATCGCCCAGGACGAGGCCAGCTGCGTGGTCTTCGGCATGCCCAAGGAGGCCATCAAGCTGGGCGGGGTGCACAAGGTACTCGCGTTGGAGCAGATGGCCCCCGCCGTGGTGCGCGCCTGCAGCAACTGAAGACCCGGTCGGCCTTCGGACCGGATGTGGTGGGCCCCAGACTTTGTCAGGACCATGTAACTACGGAGGGTGATCTCATGCGCAGTGCCATTCTCTGTCTGCTCATTCTCATGCTGCCCGCCGCAGTCCTGGCCGGGAGCGGAACCCTGGCGGGCGGGACCAAACCCCAGGTGGGGGGGCGGTTGGCCAACTTCACCCTCCCCGCGCCCGAGGATCCTGAACATCTGGCTTATCTGGGCATCTCACGCGAGGCGGCGGAATTCCGGCTGAACAAGATCAAGGCCAAGACCCTGCTCATCGAGGTCTTCAGCATGTACTGCCCCTTCTGTCAGAAGGAGGCCCCGGCGGTGAACGAGCTGTACGCCAAGCTGCGCCAATCGCCCCTCAAGGACGAGTTGAAGATGCTGGGGCTGGGCACGGGCAATTCGGCCTACGAGGTGGGGGTCTTCCGGGACAAGTTCTCCGTGACCATGCCGCTCTTTGCGGATGAGAACTTCTCGATCTACGAGACCATCGGCCGCGTGGGCACACCCTTCTTCATCCTGGCGCGCATCGAACCCGGGGCCGAGGACCTGGAAATCCTCCTGGTGCAGGAAGGCGTTTTCGGGGATCCCGAGGCCTTCTACAACCAGGTCCTGGAGTTGGCCGGGCAGTAACCACCGATCAGGCGGGGGGCCGAGGCCCCCCGAGCCAACGCGCCACATAGGCCCCCACGTCGAACTTGCGGCGGCAGCCGTTGGCGTTCATGTAGCGGATCATGCCATACACGGGGCGCCGCTGCCAGGCACGGTCGTGCAAACCGGCCACGGACCAGAGCACGCCCACGTAGCCGTTGGGGTCGCGGCCGTCCAGCTGCAGGCGGTCGTTGAGCGTCACGGCGATGCGCACCGCCTCCTCGGGACTCTCGCTCCATTCCAGAATCTTCTTGGCCCAATACATGCGCAGGTAGCCGTGCATGTAGCCGCTCTGCAAGAGCTCTTGCTGCGCCGCATTCCAGAGGGGCGAGTGGGTCTTTGCCATGGCGAACTGCTCCAGGGTATAGCAATAGGGGCGCGGGTCGTTGCGGTGTTGCTCCAGGGTCTTGCGCCCCCAGTCCGGTGCTCCCTCCAGACTGTCGTAATCCGGGGTGTGCAGGCAGAAGTTGTCCGACAGCTCCCGCCGCACGATGAGCTCCTCCAGAAAGGCCTGGACGTTGGGATCCTGGGGGCCCAGGGCGGCGCTGGCCGCCAGGGCGGCCCGTTGAGGGGCGAGCTGGCCGAAATGGAAGTAGGGCGAGAGCCGCGAAACTGCCTCGGCATTGGGGTCCGCACGCTGGGTCGCATAGCGGGGCAGTCGCAGGCTGAGGCATTGGTCCAGGGCCCGCTGCGCCGCCGCCTCGCCGGGCTGGAGCCAGTTCACCGGCTCAGGGCCGGAAGGGGCGAGCCAGGTCCATAGGGCAGCGCGCCCGGGCCGGGGCAGGGCTGCCCGCAGCTCCGCCTCCAGGGAGTGGGGATGCGGTCGCAGCTCCGGAAAGGGCTCCAGGAATTCCGGGAGCAGACGCCCCAATTTGGGGCGCAGGGTCCGGGCACCTACCTCGCGCTTCTGGGACACCACCCGGCAGGGCACCACGTTGTGCCCGTCCACCTCCAGCACCGGCAGGGGCACGGCCGCGCAGACCGCCGCCACCCATTGCTGCTTGCGGCGCAAGGGGTCGAAGTCCGTGACCAGCAGGGCAGCGTCCAGGCGTTGCAGCAAGGGGGGCAGGGTCTCGTCCGGCTCGCCCTGGAGAATGGCCAGGGGGATGTTGCGCCCGTCCAGGGCCCCTGCCAGCTCCTCCAGCCCGCGCAGCATGAAGTCGTAGTGTCTGGCTCCGGCAGCGAGAAAACCTCGGACCAGGCAGAAGACGCAAACCAGGGGGGCCTTGCGCTCCAGGGCCAGGTCCTGGGCGTGGAGCAGGGCCCAGTTGTCGGCGTGGCGCTGCTCGCGGCTGAGCCAGTAGACCACGGGACCGGAGCCCGGGCGCCCCGGCTTGAGGGCGTGGACCCGCTGGGGATGCACACGGCCGGATTGCAGGGGCGGGGCCGTCACGGAAGGGGGGTGGGGCAGGGGCATGGCGGCTCCTTCGTCGCGTTTTCGGTTTTCCGTGGCAGATTGCCTGGACCGGAAACAGACAAGCAAGTCTTTTTTGACATTTCCTGCAGAATATTCCAGGATGCTGGACCATGAAAACTACTGCCAGTCCGCTCTTGGTGCCCTTGGGCGATCCCAACGGCCTGGGTCCGGAACTCGCCTGCCGGTTGTTCGGGACGGACGCCGGCAGGGCCGAGTACAGCCCCCAGGCGCCGTTGCTGTTGTTGGGGGCGGCCCAGCCCCTGCAATTGCATCTCAAGCGTCTGGGCCTCAAACCCTTCTGGGAGCCGCTGAGTCGGCCGGAGCAGATCACGGGGAAGAACGCCGGAGTCTACTTTTTCGAAATTCCGGAGTGCAAGGGCTTCACGGCCACGCCGGGTCAGGCCACCCAGCAAGGGGGCGCCGTGGCCGGGCAGACCCTGGAGTTCGCCATCCGGCTCTGCCTGGAGGGCGCGGCCTCGGGCATGGTGACCCTGCCCCTGCACAAGGGCATGCTGCAGCAGGCGGGTTTTCCCTTTTCCGGGCACACGGAGTTCCTGGCGCGGCGCTGCAACCTGCGCGACGAGGACGTGTGCATGCACCTGTGCGGCAGTGTGCTGCGGGTGAGCCTGGTGACCACGCACCCGCCCCTGAGCAAGGTGCCCCAGCTCGTGACCCGGGAGCGGATCGTGCGCTATCTGTGGCTCACGGACGAGCTGCTGCAGGCCCTGGAGCTGCCGCGTCGCGCCG
>CAZNSV010000427.1:0-3319 GCA_964575775.1 uncultured Desulfovibrionaceae bacterium | reverse complement strand
GTCCCCTCCCGCCACAAGCCCAGCACCAGCAGCACTCCGAGCACCGCCTCCAGCCAGGGCAGCAACAGGGCCGTGGGGTTGATCAGGAACTCCGGCAGGATGCGATAGTCCCGGACGATTACGGCAAAAGCCGCCGGATGCAGGATCTTGTCCACGCTGGCGGCCAGGAAGATGGCGGCCAGCACCAGACGCAACACCAGGTCCGCGGTCTGCAGGTTCGCTCGCAAGGGCATGGAACCGGCCTACTGCCCCAAGGGGATGACCTGGGGTGCTGCCTGCTCCACGGGAAGCTGTTCGTTGTTCCAGCGCGTCAAGCCGTTGTGCAGCACAAAGACGTTGCCGAACCCGGCGGCGCGCAGCTCCTGGGCCAGTTCATGCCCCAGGGGGCAGCGCTCCCCGTCGCAATAGCAGATCAACGCTTCCTTGCCCTCCAACTTTGGGCGTACGTCCTCGAAAAACAGACCGAATTGCCCCACAGGGAGATTCAGCGCGCCCTGGATGTGCCCCTTGGCGTATTCCTCGGGGTGACGCGCATCCAGGAACACCGCCCGTTTGGCCATGAAGAGCAGGACCGCGTCCTTGAGCTCGATCTCTTCCTGCTCCTGCGGCAGTTGCACGGCGCTTTGCTGCGCATGGAGCAGGGGCAGGCCGTCCGGCCTCAGGGCGTTCACGCCCAGGGCCAGCAGTGAGGACAGCAGCACGATACAGGCGGCTTGCGGCAGTGCGGAGCGCAGACGGAGCATACGCGGACCTCTAGATGTCGAAGAATGGTTGCAGAATGAAGTACAGCCCCAGACAGGCGATGAGCCCTCCGGCCAGGCGGCGGAAGACCTGCCCCCCGCGTTGCCAGGCCCGGTTGGCCAGAAATCGTTTGACCAGGGCCGTGGAGCTGCCCGCCACCGCGATGGGCAGGCAGTGCCCGAGGCCGAAGAGTACAATGAACACCACGCCGGTCAAGACTTTTTCCTGGATGGTGATCAGCGCCAGGATGGGGGCGATGAAGCCGAAGGTACAGGACCCGGACAGCACGCCGTAGGCCAGCCCCAGCACGAAGGCACCGCTCGGGCCCTTGAGTTTGAGCTTGGCCATCAGCCCGCCGGACAGGGAGCAGGCCGCCACACCTAGCATGTCCAGGGCCACCCAGAGCAGGATCAGTCCCACGAGGATGGTCCAGTAGGGGCCCACGTCGCCCAGCATGCGCCCCAACAGGGAGCAGATCACCCCGATGGCCGCGATGGTGATGAACAGCCCCAGGGTGAAGAGCAGGGCATAGAGCGTGGCCTTGCGTCCTTCCACCAGGGCATTCTGCCCCCCCACGTAGCCCACGATGAGCGGGATGGAGGCCAGGTGGCAGGGGCTGAAGAGCACGGAGACCAGCCCCCAGAGGAAGCAGCCCAGGGCGCCGAGCAGCAGACCCCCGGTCATCCAGGCGTTGATGGTCAGCAGGAACTGATCCATGGCGCTATTGCACCCCCAGCTTCTGCAGCACGGCCACGATGCTCTGCTCGTCGAGGAATCCGCTGTGCCGGTACTGCTCCTGCCCCTGGGCATCGTAGAAGATCTGGGTGGGAATGGCGCGGATGCCGAACTGGTCCACGGCGTTGAAGTTCTCCCGCACGTCGATGAAGATGATGGCCGCACGCCCCGCGTAGTCTTTCTCCAGTTTGTCCAGGATGGGCGCCATCATCTTGCAGGGGATGCAGCTCTTGGCGCCCAGGTCCACCATGGTCACCATGCCGGGTACGGGAATCTGGTCATGGGTCCCAGCACCTGCAGGAGGAAGAGCGGTCGTGGTGGTCTGTTCCACAACCGGTGATGCGGGCTGGGTGGCTTCGCCGTTCCTGTCGGCAGTGAACAGGAAATAGCCGCTGGCGAGCAAGGCCGTCAGCAGGAGGGTCAGGCCGATGCTTTTGGTGCTCACAAAAGACTCCTTAAACGAGGAAGGGCAGGGCTTTTTCCACCACCAATGCCACGGCATCCGGTGACACCTCGGTCTTGCCCTTTTCCAGGCCGAGATCAGTCAAGCGCAAATGTTTGATATCCTTGAATCCGGCTTCTTCCAGGCACTTCCGAGCACAGTCCAGGGGGCAGCCATCGATGGCCAGAATGGCGGCAGCGGCTTCCGTGGATTTCATGATGCCCGAAACCCTGCCGCCAATGCCGGGCAGGCAGAACATCTTGCCCGCTCCGTCGCGGGTCAACTTTCGGCCTGCCTGGTCCGTCAGGGCGCCCACATCGGCGCCCCCTGAACAGGTGAAGATCAATTTCGGGGCCGCACTACAAGCACAGGGGATGCTCATGACTTTTTCCTCGCTCAGGCCAGCATGGTTCTCAGTTCGGCCACGGAAGGGGCCTTGCCCACGGCCTTGACCTCGCCATCCACCACCAGGGCCGGGGTACTCATGACGCCGTACTTGAGCATCTCCTGCAGGTCGCCCACCTTGCTGATCTCACATTCCAGACCCAACTCGGCAACCACCTGCTCCACATCCTTTTTCAGCTTTTCACACTTGGGGCAGCCAGGGCCCAGCACCACGATCTTTTTCATGTCCGTACTCCATTAACCGACAAGGTTTCCGTAAACGACCCCGCTCAGGGTGGCCATGACTATCACCAACGCCACAAAGACCACAGTCTTCTGCGTGCCCATGACGCTGCGGATGACCAGCATGTTGGGCAGGGAAAGGGCCGGGCCGGCCAGGAGCAGTGCCAGAGCGGGCCCCTGCCCCATGCCGCTGCCGATGAGCCCCTGCAGGATGGGCACCTCGGTCAGGGTGGCAAAATACATGAAGGCCCCGGCAAAGGAGGCGATGAAGTTGGCCAAGAGGGAATTGCCCCCCACGGCCGAGCTCACCCATTGAGACGGGATCAGGCCTTCGTTCCCGGGCCGCCCCAGCAGGAGTCCCGCGATGAGCACACCGTACAACAGCAGCGGCATGATCTGCTTGGCAAAGCCGAAGCTCTGGCCGAACCATTCCCCCAGCTCGTCCTGACGCAGGCTGGTGGCCAGGGTGAGTCCCACCACGCCCACCACGAAGGCGATCTGGGGCTGATGCGGCAGGGCCACGCCCAGCACCAGGGCCGGGAGCCCGCCGGCCAGGGCCCAGCGCAGGGGCAGCCCGAACCAGGCCACCAGGATCACGGCAAAGCCCAGGGCGAACAGGCTGGTGATGCTCCACTTGGCGATGTAGATGGCGTGCCAGAGCCCTTGGGCTTCGGCCGGGGCCCCCCAGTTGGCAAAGACCAGCACCCCGATCATGGAGGCGAAGTACAGCGCGTTCTGCCACAAGGGGCGCGCCACCTCCGGTTGGGGCAAAGC
>CAZNSV010000426.1:0-3334 GCA_964575775.1 uncultured Desulfovibrionaceae bacterium | reverse complement strand
ACACTAAACGTAATTGCACTATTCTATACTATTAAAAGCATTTTTGCTCCCGCCGTGCTCAACTTCTGCTCTTTCTTATCCATTTGCTGGGGATGGCTCGCAAGCATGGAGTCGGTCCGACCTCTGCCTCGGACAGGCCCAAAACTCTGCGGACCGTTCGTGTTGAGTGTCACGCTACGTGCCCACGCTTCGCGGGAAGGCACCTGTTCCTCAACTGCTTCTGGAGGATCGATCGATGAACTCGCCACTTGCCACCATCGCCAATGCAGCCACCTCTCTGTCTCGCAACCCCTTGGGCATCATCGCACTATTCATCATCCTGATCTACGGTACCGCATCATTGGTTATCTCCAGCAGTAATTTACAGAGTCCAAGTGAGCGAATACCCCTCGTGTACTTTCTTGTGATATTCCCCGTCCTGGTGCTTGGGGCTTTCACTTGGCTCGTAATGAAGCACAGCCCTAAACTTTTCGGCCCGAGCGACTTTCGTGACGAAGAGAACTACGTACGAATCCAGGAGGCCGCCACCTCTCTCACTACTGCGGCTGTCAAGCACAACCTTGAACTTTCCAAGGGGACCATCACCCGTGCAGTAAAATCCGTCCACAAAGCCTTTTCTTTACTGTCGGAACTACGTGCAAGCAAAAACATCCTCTGGGTTGATGACCACCCTGAGAACAATAACCTCGAAATGCAGGCATTCAAACTCCTTGGCGTTAACATCACCCTGGCGAACTCCACAGATGACGCATTGCGTAGCTTGCAACAGGGCACCTACTCGGCCATCATCTCTGACTTGCATCGTGAAACTGACACAGAAGCTGGCTTCACTCTCCTCCAGACCTTACGCTCCCAAGGCAATTTGACTCCATTTTTTATCTACACCGGTCACGATACCCCAGAAGCACAGGAACGAATCAAGAAGCACGTCGGACAGGGTGTCACCAATCGGCCCGAGGAGCTTTTCAAGATGGTCACGGAGGCCATTACAGCTCCCCGTTAGGGCATCGTTCCTTTGAAAAATGTTTCATAAGGTACCTTGTTTCAAGGCGGAAATGCGCCAGCCCCCCCTCAAATAACAAGACCGGGGCGCAGCCGCACCATGCGGCCCGCCCCGGTCGAGAGGGAGGAGGAGAAGACAAGGCTTATTGTTTCGCGCCCATGGCCGGCAGGGGTCAGGGGGCGGGAGAACCATCCACACAGGGCGGCCGGGGCCGCCCTGGTGCGTTACGTGTGCGTACTTCCTTCAGATCGCGGGGCCTACTCGGCCGGGGGGCCGCCATGGCCGCCGTGACCGCCGGACATCATGGGACAACCGCCCATCATGCCCTTCATGCCGCGCTTGCCGCCCATCATGCCGCCGCCCATCATGCCGCAGCCACCACCGGCGCCCATCATGCCGCAGCCCGGGGTCTCGATGCCCAGTTCCTCGGCCTTGGCGCGGATCTCTTCACGCGTGGTGTTCATGCTCTCGGCCAGGGCACGGGCAGCCTTGGGATCCGGGTTCTGCGCCCGCATCAGGGCCTGCAGTTCCACGGCGTCCGCAGCCAGCTTGGCGCGCTGGGTCGCGGTGGCTTCCATGAACTTCTTGTGGGCTTCCAGCTGTTCGGGGGTCAGCTCCTGGGCAGCAGCCCGGGGGCCGGTGCCGTCCTTGGCACCATGGCCGCCGTGGCCCTGAGCGAACACAGCCGCTCCGGTCAAGAGACTCAGGGTCAGCACCAGCACGGCAAACAAGGAAATCTTCTTCATGATCGTGTCCTCCTGAAAGGGTTTGAACGCTCGTTTTGGCGTTGCCTTTGCTACACCCCTGCCATGGCAAGGAGCGTGCCAGGCTGGCTACTGCAACGCATATCACACTATTTCAGTTTGTTGCAAACTGTTTTCTCGTTCAAGACCTCATTTGCCCAGCCTGCGCCTTGCTCCCATTGCAAAGAATCTGTACGCAGAGCCCAGGAAGGTGTTCAGAATCTGTACACCCTCGCTGCCCGGAGGATGTCCATGCTTCAGTCCAAGGCCGTACCCAGCCGCCTGGAGGCCTACGCCTCGCCCCTGATGGTGGTGGGCGCCGCCGCCATTCTGGCCGTGGTGGTGGTGGTGCTCTCCTATTACAACGTCAATCGCGAGGCCCGCTTCACCTCCAGCATGCTCAGCGAGAAGGGCGCGGTGCTCGTGCGCGCTTTCGAGGCCGGGGCCCGCGCCGGGATGATGGGCCCCCTGGCTGGGGAGCAGCGCATCCAGATGCTGGCCGAGCAGTTCGCGCTGCTGCCCGGAGTGCTGTCCATCACCCTCGTGGACCTCGAAGGCCGCGTTCTGGTCTCCAGCGACGCCCAGCGCATCGGCCAAACCTACCTGGAGCCCAAGCTCTTTTCCAGCCTCGAGTCCGGAAACCTGCTGCAGTGGCGCATCCTGGAAACGGCAACCGGCGGCCGTGAATTCGTGGTGTACAAATTCTTTACACCCCTCCATCCGCCCAGGGAACATCAGGGGCACGATCCGGCCCGCATGGGGCGGCGCGGTGCCGAACGGGGGCCGCGACCCGAGCAGGATGCGCCCCCGCCGCACCCCGAGGGGGGGCCGCGCGGTGCCATGCAAGACCGCCTGCAACGCAACTGGCAGCAGTTCTGCACCATGATGGGCATGCCCCCGGAACCCGGCGCTCCTGCCCGGGCCATTCTGTTCATCGGCCTGGACCTGGCGCCCTTCGAGGAAGCCCGGGCCCAGGACGTGCGCACCTCCCTGCTGCTGGGCGCCACCCTGCTGGCCCTGGGGTTGGGGGGCGTGGTGGCGCTCTACTGGGCGCAGCGCCTGCGGGTCTCGCGCCGCCTGCTGCAGGAGACCCGCGCCTTTGCCGACGAGGTCATCACCCGCATGCCCATGGGCCTGGTGGCCGTGGACCCCGAGGGGCGCGTCAGCCTCTTCAACGGCACCGCCGCCGCCCTGCTGCGTGGCGGCTGCACCTTGGAGGAAGGCAGGAGCGCCGAGGAGTGTCTGCCCGTGGAGCTGGCCGCCCCCCTGCGCCGTCTGCTCCAGGAGCCCGAGGCCACGGCCGAGGACGCGCCCACGGAGCAGGTGCTGGAGTGCGACGTGGGGGGCGAGGCGCCCCTGCCCTTGTCCGTGAGCGGGGTGCGCATCCGCTCCATGGAGGGGCGCGTGGTGGGCGCCGTGCTGCTGCTGAGCGACCTGCGCGAGCTCCGGCGCCTGCAGGCCGCGGTGCACCGGGCGCAGCGCCTGGCCGCCATCGGTAGCCTGGCCGCCGGGGTGGCCCACGAGATCCGCAACCCTCTGAGCTCCATCAAGGCCTCGGCCACGTTCTTCGGTTCGCGGTTCGAGGAAG
>CAZNSV010000425.1:0-3336 GCA_964575775.1 uncultured Desulfovibrionaceae bacterium | reverse complement strand
CAGGATGCACCTTAGCAAAGCCGCTGAACTGTCCAACAAATGGGGTCCACTTCAATGCCTATGATGTCAACTACTGGGACTACCACTAGGGGGAGCGCATGACCATTAACAGAACCCGCAAACCCACACATCCCGGGGCGATCCTGCGGCGCATGCACATGGAGCCCCTGGGGCTGACAGTGACGGCCCTGGCCAACTATTTGGGCGTGTCGCGCAAGCACCTCTCGCAACTCCTGAACGAGAAGGTGGGCGTGAGCACGGATCTGGCGTTGCGCCTGGCCAAGACCCTGGGCACCACCCCGGAACTCTGGCTGAACCTGCAGCGCGCCCATGACCTCCATGTGGCCACGCACGAGAGTACGGCCTGGCAGAGCGCGGTGCCGCTCCCGCAGCTTACGGAAGGGGGAAACCCCTGCTGACGGGGTGACGGGCGCGCCTTCTTGTTCACACGGTGGGGCGGTTTCTACACATACCTTTGCAAGTAAAAGGACGAGACCACCATTCAATCACGCTAACAGCGTGCAAGCACAAAGTGCAATAGCGAGTAGTCAGATTACTTGGTGCAGCCACCCTCGAATGACGGCCTTTCGCTTCAACTGTTTTGCCTTATTCTTTCTCTGGCTACTGCCTAGATCGGAAAAGTCGATAACTACGTGCTCTTTGAATGGTTCAGGATCTGGGCGCACAGGAAGTTCCAGCACATTGCACTCTCCAATGGTCACGCTCAAAACTCCTGCCGAGGCAAGACCCAGTGTTTCCGTATAATGCTCAAACGACTTATCCGGAGACAGTTGATCCCCATCATAAACAGACAGCTGATTCTGATCTTTTGGCGTTGGAGTAAAGGCCTGAGAGCTAACCTGTCCTCCCTGTACAAAGCTGGGGTGGATTTGACGCAGCAGCAATGTTGCATCATCCATGACTTCCACCCAAGCACGATGCAATCTGTTCGCCAATCCACTCCCAAGTCGCCGCGTCATCAAGCCTTAACTGCCTTTGCGTCTCCCCATCGGTCACCACATTCAGAATGTGCCATTCGCCTAAGCGGGTTGCAAAGTCTATCTCCAGGGAAATTTCATTATCGCCAAGGCTCCATTCAGCTTGCACACCCCCCTCTGGTGTAGGAAAAAAGCACGGTGATTCGAGTCCTTCCGGATACAAATCCTCAAAACACCTTCCTAGCCAATCCAACCCATCAGCTGGCAAAGCCTTTCCCTTGCCGTCCAACCACCCGGGGAGCAGTTCGCGTAACTCATCAAGCCGCGTCAGGACATCGTTTGGAGGGAGTAGCTCTATTTGCTCTATTGTTTCAATACTTTTCAACTTTCCCTGTCTGTCACACGACCCTATCCCCCGCACTTCGACGGAGAATCCATCGTGATAAAGATTGAACGCTTCAAGAATGGTCGTGCGGTGTTGGTCCGAAAAACAAACAGGAATTCTCTGCCCAGCTTTAGTGTGGATATCAACTATCTTTTTCTCTTGGTCCGCCTTGGGCACTCTACCTCGCACGGTCACCTCCTCGGTGACCGTCTGGACCCGTGGTGAAGCTAGCGTGAGCGTCTTTCGTACAGCCTTGTCGAACCGCGCAGGGGGGCCTGGACTATCAGTGTAAAACTCTACACATTCTCCGTCCCTTAAGCCACGACCAAACTTATCAAAATTTATCAAAAACTCCTCAGGAAAAATGCCAGTGACATTACGCCCTTGTTCTGCAGCCCTAATGACGTCAACAACCATGTTCCTGGCATCGAGACTGAGCTGTTCTGCCAGGGAAGGCACCAACGTATTGTCTTTGGACTCGATACAAATAACGGGAACTGCGCTACCAGCTTCCACAGCGCTCAGCTGCAGGGAAATTGTTTCACTGAACCCACGTGGAACACGTTTACGTTCTGGGAATCGTTCTTTGTAGCGCCACTTGGCAAGCTCGACGATCAATTCGGCAAGAACAGAAAGATCCTGAAGAATTTCCAGGGGAATGGTGTGATTTGTGAATCGTGGCCCTCGATAGCAGGGCTTCATGAAAATCTTGGGCTTGCTCATTGGCACCCCTTCCCGACCTACCCATTCCATTTACAGGGTGATAAGACTGGGGGTCAGATGATTTGGCGGAGGGAGAGGGATTCGAACCCCCGGACAGGTTGCCCCGCCAGTGGTTTTCAAGACCACCGCCTTAAACCGCTCGGCCATCCCTCCGTGGGCATTCACCTACCCCAAGCCGCCTGCGGGGGCAAGGCCCCGAAAGCCCCGCCGAACCCTCGCGACATGACCGGAATATAACGCACACCCTCGGCACATCGGCGCTGGCCCCTCTCGACTTTTGGCCCGTCCTCTCATAATGTCGCACTGCGACCCACGGTCAGCTTCCCTTTCAGGAGTGCTCATGCCCTGCCGGATTCTCACCTTTCCCGAGCCCCACGACCGCAAGTACATGGACACCTGGCTGCAGGCCCGCGGCCTTGCGGACAGCGGGGGCGACAGCATCACGGACCGCGTCCGCGAGATCCTCAAGGACGTCTCCCTACGTGGTGACGCCGCCCTGGCGGACTACACCCGCCGCTTCGACTGCCCGGACTTCGGCCCCGGCATGCTGCGCGTACCCAAGGACGCCCTGCGCAAGGCAGCCCTGTCCGTGCCCCCCGAGGACCTGGCCATCATCGAAGAAGCCGTAGCCAACATCCGCGCCTATCACGAGGCCCAGGTCCAGCAGTCCTGGTGGCACACCGGACCCGACGGCGCCGTGCTGGGCCGCCTGGTGCGCCCCGTGGACCGGGCCGGGCTCTACGTGCCTGGGGGGCAAGGCGGCGAGACGCCGCTCATCTCCAGCCTGCTCATGAATGCCATTCCGGCCCAGGTGGCCGGGGTGGGCGAGCTGGTGCTGACCACGCCCCCGCGCAAGGACGGCTCCCTGAACCCGTATCTGCTGGCCGCCGCGCAGTTGCTCGGCATCGAGAGCGTGATCTGCTGCGGCAGCGCCTGGGCCATCGCGGCCCTGGCCTACGGCACCGAGTCCGTGCCCCGGGTGGACGTCATCGCCGGGCCGGGCAACATCTACGTGAGCACGGCCAAGCAGCTGCTCATCGGGCAGGTGGGCATCGACATGATCGCCGGCCCCAGCGAGATCGTGATCCTGGCCGAGGCCGGGGCCCAGGACCTCAAGCCCGAGTGGCTGGCCGCGGACATGCTCTCCCAGGCCGAGCACGACCCCCTGGCCTCCTCCCTGTGCATCACGCCCGACGTGGAACTGGCCCAGGCCGTGTGCCGCGCCCTGGCGGAGCAGCTGGCCAGCCTGCCGCGCAACGCCATTGCGGCCAAGGCCCTGGAGGACTGGAG
>CAZNSV010000424.1:0-3337 GCA_964575775.1 uncultured Desulfovibrionaceae bacterium | reverse complement strand
TTCCATCCCGACTATCACCTGCGCAACGTGCCCCCCACGCCGTTGGAGACCATCGAACGGGCCTGGTCCATCGGTCGCGAGGCCGGGCTGCGCTACGTGTACGTGGGCAACGTGCCCGGGCACGACGGCAACAACACCTATTGTCCCAATGGTTGCGGCACCCTGATCAATCGGCGCGGTTTCCATGTGGAGCGGGCGTCACGAAGCTGCCCGGAATGCGGCGGTACCCTGCCCGGCGTGGGCCTGGGCGAGGATTGACCCCGGCGCGGCCACTTTTGGCGCACGCAAACCCGATATCGGACTGAAGAGGAACTCCAGATGCTGCTCATCTACACCGGGGAGGGCAAGGGCAAGACCTCCGCCGCCGTGGGTCAGGCCCTGCGCGCCCTTGGGCAGAGCCTGTCCGTGGCCTTCTGCCAGTTCATGAAACGCCCGGGTCAGGCCGGAGAACAGGAGACCCTGGCCGGATTGCTCCAGGAGCGCTTCCACGCCGGGGGGCGCGGGTTCCTCAGACCCGGGCAGGACAGAAAGCCCCACGAGGAGGCAGCGGCCGCCACCCTGGCCTGGGCCCAGGACCAGCTGGACCAGGGCGCGACCATGCTCGTGTTGGACGAGGCCCTCTACGCCCTGGGTGCCGGGCTGTTGCAGCGCGGACAGCTGGAACAGCTCATCGGCGCCTGCATGGCGCGGAACTGCCACCTGGTGCTCACCGGAAGGGGCTTGCCCGACTGGCTGCGGGAGCGGGCCGACCTGATCACGGAAATGCTCCCGGTGAAACACCCCTTCGAGAAAGGCGTCCCGGCCCAGCGCGGCATCGAGTACTGACGCGTAGCCGAGGGGGCGACGCGGATCCGGGCCGGATCAGGCCGCAGCGCCACCGGGCCGCACGGGCAGCTCCATGATGAAGTCGCTGCCCTTGCCCAGCTCGGACTCCGCCCAGATGCGCCCCCCGTAGTGTTCCACGATCTGCTTGGAGATGGCCAGCCCCAGGCCCGTGCCCTGAGGCTTGTTCTCCAGGGTGTCGTACTGGCTGGCCTGATGGAACTTGTCGAAGATTTTCTCCAGGTCCTGAGGCGCGATGCCGTCGCCGGAATCTTGCACCCGGATCCGCAACACCCCGGGGCGCGGCACCCCCGCCTCCAGCACGATGGTCCCGGCGCTGGAAAACTTCACGGCATTGTTCAGCAGGTTGATGAGCACCTGGATCAGGCGGTCGCGGTCCATGAGCAGGGGCGGCAGCTCCGGCTCCAGCTCCAGCCGCAGCGCCAGGGCCGGCTTGGCCGCCGTCTGCGGGGCCACGGCCAGCACCGCGGCCTGGATGATGGCCGCCGGATCCAGCTCCAGATCCCGCCACTCCACCCGGCCGGACTCGATCTTGGACAGGTCCAGCACGTCGTTGATCAGCCGCGTCAGGCGCTCCCCCTCCGTCAGGATGATCTGCAGGTTGTCCTGGATGCGCAGACTCTTGGCAGCCTTGGCCGGGGGCTCTTCCGCATGGAAGTCCCTGAGAAAATCCTTGTGGATGAGCTTGGCAAAGCCCAGGATGGACGTGAGGGGCGTGCGCAGCTCGTGGGAGACCGAGGCCAGGAACGCCGACTTGAGCTTGTCCAGCTCCTGCAGCCGCTCGTTGGCCCGCTCCAGTTCCGCGGCCTTCTGCCCCAGGTCGCGGGTGCGCTCCTCCACCAGCTGCTCCAACTGGCGGTTGAGCGCCGCCAACCCTTCCTCGGCCCACTTGCGCTCCGTGATGTCGCGCACCATGCCCAGCATGCGCAGGGCCTGTCCCTCCGGGGAGCGGAAAACTCCGCCCGAGGCCGAGACCCAGCGCACCACCCCGTCCGGCCGCACGATGCGGTGCTCCATGGCGTAGACCTTGCCGTGGCGGAAACTGTCGCGCACCGTGGCCAGCACCCGGCCGCGATCCTCGGGATGCACCAGGGCCAGGAACTCCTTATAGGTCTTGGGCAACGCTCCGGCCGAAAATCCGAAAATGGGCTCCAGGGCGTCCGAACAGAACAGGGCCCCCGTCCTGATGTCCCAGTCCCAACTGCCGATGCCCGATGCCTTCTGGGCCAGGGCGTAACGCTCCTCGCTGCGCTGCAGGGCCTCGAGCACCGCCACCCGCTCCAGGGCGTTGCCCACGATGTCCGCCACCAACCCAACCAGGGCCAGCTCGTCCGGGGCCAGGCTGCGCCGTCCCAGATGCACTTCCACGGCCAGGAAACCCTTGAGGCGGCCACCGGGCTTCATGGGCGCCGCGGCCAGGGCACGGATGCCCAGCGACGACCAGTAGCGCCGTTCCTTTTCGGCTTCCTCGGGCAGCCCTTCCACATCCGGGACCTGCAGCTGCCCCTCGGCCATGAGACGCCCCCGAAACCAGGCCAGCGGGCCAAGGTCCACATCCTGCTGCCGTCGCTGCTGCGAGGGGATACCCGCGTCGCACCACTCCAGGGCGTTGCGCGCCCGGGTCTCCTCCCGGGTGAGCATGAACACCGCCACCCGGTCCACGGCCAGGAAGGCCCCCACTCTGGCCAGCACCGTCCCGGCCACGGACACCGCCGACTCCGGCGAGGCCACCAGCAGCTCCCGGGAGATCCCCGCCACCAGATTCTCCACCTCGAAGCGGCGGCTCAAACGCCCGGTCATGGCGTTGAACGCCGCGGCCAGACTGCGAATCTCCTCTTCTCCCTCCACGGGGGCGCTCAGGGTCGCATCGCCCCCGGCGATGGCCTTGGCCGTGCGACCCAAAGTGCCGAGCCGCCCGGCCAGCCCTCGGGTGTAGGCCACCGAGGCCAGCACCGCCAGCAGCACCGCCGCCGCGGCCACGGCCAGATCGCTGTGCAGCGCCGTATACATGGGGCGCAAGGCCTCGGCCTGCTGCTTCTCCGCCCCCAGCAACACACCGAGCTCCGGCAATCGCAGATACACGCCCAGCACGGGCTGGCCGAGGATGTTGCGGTAGCTCCTGCGGTAGAGCCCCTGGGCGGTGGGTGGAATCCCCGCCACAAAGGCCATGGTGCTCTCGCAGACCGCGTCGTTGCCACGGCGCAGGGTGGTCAACTGCATGGCCTGGGGGCCGATGAGGAAAGTCTCGCCCGTGCGCCCCAACCCGCTGGTCTGGGCCATGATCTCCTGCAGCCTGGCCAGATGGGTGCGACCGCAGAGCACGCCCAGGACCTGACCTTGGGCGTCGCGCACGGGCAGCCCGGCCAGCACGCTCCAGCTCCCGGTGCTGGACGCGGCATGGGGCACCTGCTGCACCGAGACACCGGCCTCGCGCAGTAGGTCGGCGAAGTAGGGCTGCCCGGAAAAGTCCAGCCCCTCGTTCCAGATGTCGGTT
>CAZNSV010000423.1:0-3359 GCA_964575775.1 uncultured Desulfovibrionaceae bacterium | reverse complement strand
CCTCGAATCCGAAGCTTGGGAAGACTTCCTCGACATGTGCGTCGGTCAGGCCAACCTGTGGGCGGCCATGAACATCGCCCCCGAAGAGCGCGGCTCCGAGATCATGCCCACCGAACCGTACCTGCTGGGTTCTCACTCCGGCTGCTGCGGTATCTGGGTGTCCGGTCCGGACGAAGCCTGGGTTCCCGAGGACTACAAGGTCCGTGCCGACAACGGCAAGGTCTACAACCGCATGACCACGGTCAACGGTCTGTTCACCTGCGCTGACGGCGTTGGCGCTTCCGGCCACAAGTTCTCCTCCGGCTCCCACGCTGAAGGCCGCATCTGCGGCAAGCAGATGGTGCGCTGGTGCCTGGACCACAAGGGCTTCAAGCCGACCCTGAAGGAGACCGCTGACGAGCTGAAGAAGCTCATCTACCGCCCCTTCTACAACTACGAAGCCGGCAAGGGTGCTTCCACCGACCCCGTCGTGAACCCCGAGTACATCACTCCCAAGAACTTCATGCTGCGCCTGATCAAGTGCACCGACGAATACGGCGGCGGCGTGGGCACCTACTACACCTGCTCCGCGGCCTCTCTGGACACCGGCTTCGGTCTGCTGGACATGATGGAAGAGGACAGCCTGAAGCTGGCCGCCCGCGACCTGCACGAACTGCTGCGCTGCTGGGAGAACTACCACCGCCTGTGGACCGTCCGCCTGCACATGCTGCACATCAAGTTCCGTGAAGAAAGCCGCTACCCCGGCTTCTACTATCGCGCGGACTTCATGGGTCTGGACGACAACAAGTGGCACTGCTTCGTGAACTCCAAGTACGATCCCGCCAAGAAGGAGACCGTGCTGTTCAAGAAGCCCTACTACCAGATCATTCCTGACTAGACCATTCACAAGCGGCTGCGGGTTCGCCCGCAGCCGCTTTTTTCATCATCCATGGTCTAAGCCGAAGCAACGGCCTTGCGCCGTTGTCTTGGCTTAGGCCATCGTGTGAACGGGCCGCAAAAACCGTACGGAGGAGTGCGATGTCGAATTCGATACTCGTGATAGGAGGCGGCTTCAGTGGCATCACCGCCGCCCTGGAAGCCGCGGAAGTCGGCTATGAGGTGTTTATCGTCGAAAAAAGTCCGTATCTGGGAGGACGGGTCACGCAGCTGAACAAGTACTTTCCCAAGCTGTGTCCCCCGTCTTGCGGCCTCGAAATCCAGTTCCAGCGCATCCGCAAGAACCCCAAGGTCCATTTCTTCACCCAGGCCGAGGTGGTCAAGGTCGGCGGGAGCAAGGGCAATTTCACGGCCAGGATCAGGATCGCGCCCCGCCACACGGCGCCCCACAACGCGGATCTGACCGCGCTGGCCGAGCAGCTGGAAACGGAAATCAGCAACGATTTCGACTTCAAGCTCTCCACCAAGAAGCCTTTGTACATGGACATGCCCTTCGGCTTCCCCCATCGCTGGGTGCTGGACAAGTCCAAGCTCACCGAGGCCGAAGCACGCCTGGTGCACAACTCCACGGCCATCGACCTCGACCAGAAGGTCAAGGAAATCGAGGTCAACGTGGGCAGCATCATCATCGCCACCGGCTGGAAGCCCTACGACGTCACCCGGCTGAGCAACCTGGGCGCCGGCAGTATCCCCAACTGCATCTCCAACATGCAGCTGGAGCGTCTGGCCTCCCCCAACGGCCCCACCCAGGGTAAGATCCTGCGCCCCTCCGACAACAAGGCACCCAAGCGTATCGCTTTCGTGCAGTGCGCCGGTTCCCGGGATCAGAACCACCTCAACTTCTGCTCCTACATCTGCTGCATGGCCTCTCTCAAGCAGGCCACCTACGTTCGTGAGCAGTACCCCGATGCCGAAGTGGTGATTTACTACATCGACCTGCGCACTCCGGAGCGCTACGACAAGTTCAAACGGAAAGTGGAAGCCGACGAAAAGGTCCGCTTCGTCAAAGGCAAGGTGGCCGGTGTGGAACAGGCCGCGGACGGCGGCGTGGTGGTCGAAGTCGAGGACGCGGTCAAGGGCCTGAAGAGCAAGGCGGCCTTCGATCTGGTGGTCCTGGCCACCGGCATGCAGCCCAGCCTGGCCGGCGCGCGTCTGCCCATCGACGTCCCCATGGACGAGGACGGCTTCATCATCGGCGGCGAGGAGAAAGGCATCTTCGCGGCCGGATGCGCCAAAAAGCCCCTGGACGTGATGAAATCCGCGCAATCGGCCACCGGCGCCGCCATGCGGGCGATCCAAACGGTGAGAGGGAGGTAGTAGACAATGGCCCAAAAGATAGGCGTCTATTTCGATGAATCCAGCATCGGCCCCTACTTCGATTACGAAGTACTGGTCGATTACGTGCAGGAAAAGTGGGGCGATCTCGTCCCGGTGGCCAAGTCCCACAAGTTGCTGCCCGGCCCGCAAGGCATCAAGATGATCGAGACCGACATCGAGGAAGAAGAACTCGACGGCGTGCTCATCTGCGGTTCCACCCCCAGGGACGACTGGGATGCCTACATGTTCGCCGGTGTCCAGGTTGAGCGCGTGAACCTGCGCGAACAGGTGGTCCTGAGCTACCAGGACCCCGACGGCGTCGAACTCGAAGCCGGCGAAGAGCCCGAGCCCCCCGAGACCCTGCTGGGCATCGTGCAGGACTACATCAACATCGGCATGGCCAAGCTCAAGAACGTCACCACCCCCAACCCCGAGATCCCCGAAATCCACAAGACCATCCTCGTGGTGGGCGGTGGCTGGACCGGTCTCAACGCCGCCCTGGCCGCCTCCCAGGCCGGGTACGAGGTGGTGCTGGTGGAAAAATCCGGCGAGCTGGGCGGTCATGCGGCCCAGATGTACAAGACCTCGCCCCTGAGCTACCCCTACACCCAGATCCAGGACACGGGCGTCGCCAAGAAGATCGCCATGGTCCAGGAAGATGCCAAGATCACCGTGCTCACGGGCAGCACCGTCAAGAAGCTGCAGGGCGCGCCCGGCATCTACACCGCCGTTCTGAACACCCCCGCCGGGGAGCAGAGCCTCAAGATCGGCTCCGTGGTCATGGCCACGGGCTGGGTGGAGCAGGACACCAAGGTCCTGGAGCCCCTGGGATACGGCCGCTTCAAGAACGTGGTCACGGGCTGGGAATTCGAGAAGATGGCCAAGAATGGCGCCATCACCCGCCCCTCCGACAACAAGCCCGCCAAGCGCGTGGTCTTCATCACCAACACCACCAGCTGCGAGCCCAAGGAGCAGGCCCTCTACACCAACCTGAAGGAACTCACCGCGGCCCGCGACAAGGCCAAGGCCGAAGCCCCCAAGGACGAAGGCGAAGAGAAGGCCAAGTTCGTGCTGGAAGACATGGAAGGTCCGCAACACCTGCCCAT
>CAZNSV010000422.1:0-3375 GCA_964575775.1 uncultured Desulfovibrionaceae bacterium | reverse complement strand
TCATCCGCAACCGCGACATCAGCAAGGTCGAGGAATTCAACCCCGATCTGATCACCGAGTCCATCAAGCACGCCTGGTACAAGGGCGAGTCCGACCTGCACCCCTACCAGGGTGTCACCGAGCCCCAGTACACCAGCCTGGAAGACAAGGAGCGCTACTCCTGGATGAAGGCCCCCCGTTATCAGGGCGAATCCACTGAGACCGGCCCCCTGGCCCAGGTCCTGACCGCCTACATCAAGGGCGAGCCCGCCACCAAGGCTCTGGTGGACGCCGTGCTGACCAAGCTGGGCGTCGGCCCCGAAGCCCTGTTCTCCACCCTGGGCCGCACCGCTGCCCGTGGTATCGAGACCGCCGTCATCGCCGCCAAGGGCGAAGAGTGGATCAAGGAGCTCAGCGAGAACATCAAGAGCGGCGACACCAAGATCTACGAAGAGTGGGAGATGCCCAAGGAAGCTCAGGGCGTCGGCTTCGTCACCGCCCCCCGCGGTGGCCTGTCCCACTGGATCAACATCAAGGACGGCAAGATCGAGAACTTCCAGCTGGTGGTGCCCTCCACCTGGAACCTCGGCCCCCGCTGCAACAACGACAAGCTGAGCCCCGTGGAAGAGGCGCTCATCGGCACCCCCATCGCCGATCCCAAGCGCCCCGTCGAGATCCTGCGCACCGTGCACTCCTATGACCCCTGCATCGCCTGCGGCGTGCACGTCATCGACCCCGACAGCAACGAAGTGCACAAGTTCAAGGTCTGCTAACCCACGGCATTCTCCATCCAGTAACGCGGGAATCCGGCCTTGCGCCGGGTTCCCGCTTTTTCTATACTGAGGCCCTATGAAGACACCACACGGCATTCTCGTTCTCGGCGTCGGCAACATCCTCTTCACCGACGAAGGCGTGGGCGTACGCCTCGTCGAAAAACTCCAGCAGGATTACGACTTCTCGGAAAACGTCACCCTCATGGACGGCGGCACCCTGGGCACCCGGCTCATGGACTACATCATGAGCTCGGCCCTGCTCATCGTGGTGGATGCCGTGCTTGGGGGCGACGAACCCGGTTCCGTCTACCGCCTCACGGGCGAAGACCTGCGCAAGAGCCTGGCCTTCAAGAACTCCATGCACCAGACCGACCTCGTGGACACCCTCATCTTCTGCGAAATCGCCGGTCACCGGCCCGAGGCCGTGGTCATCGGCATTGAACCCGTGGACTACTCCACCATGGCCGTGGAGCTGAGCCCGCAACTGCAGGCGCGCCTGCCCGTCATGGCCGAGGTGGTGCTCAAGGAAATCGAAGCGGCCGGGGGCAGTTTTTCGGCCAAAACCGCAACCCAGGGGGTTTGACCATGTGCCTGGCCATTCCCGCCCGCGTCACGGAAATCAAGGATGATTTCGCCACCTGCCGCGTTGGCGACAGCGAGACCTTCATCACCGTCTCCATCATGCTCATGGAGGGCACCGTGGAGCCCGGCGACTACCTCATCGTGCATGCCGGATTCGCCCTGCGCAAACTGGCGCCCGAAGACGCCGAGGAAAGCCTGCGCATCCTGCGGCAGATGGTGGAAGCCCAGGGGCATCAGGCCGCCTTCTGACCGCCGTAAACCCACCGGAGCCCGCATGCCGCATCGCTTCGCCACCCGCATCCGCAAGGCCCACAAATCCTTCATCCGCGAGATACTGAAGGTCACGGCCCAGCCCGAGATCATCTCCTTTGCCGGGGGGCTGCCCCTGCCCGAGCTCTTCCCGGTGCGCGCCATGGAGCGGGCCGCCGTGGAAGCCTTGTCCGCGCACGGACCCGAGGCCCTGCAATACTCCACCACCGAAGGCTACCCGCCCCTGCGGGAGTGGATCGCCCAGCGCTACCACCAGCGCTACGGGCACACGGTGGACCCGGAGCAGATCATCATCACCACGGGCTCCCAGCAGGCCCTGGACTTGGCGGGCAAGGTCTTCATCAACCCCGGTGACAGCGTCCTGGTGGAGCGGCCCGGCTATCTGGGCGCCATCCAGAGCTTCTCCCTCTACGAGCCCGTGTTCACGGGCGTGGATCTGCTGCACGACGGGCCGGACCTCAACGTCCTGGCCAGGGTCCTGGCCGAGGCGCCGGTGAAGCTCTATTACGCCGTGCCCACCTTCCAGAACCCCTCCGGACTCTCCTACAGCCGCGAGAAGCGCGAGGCCGTGGCCGGGCTCCTCAGGGGGCGCGACACCCTGCTCCTGGAGGACAACCCGTACGGCGAACTGCGTTTTGCGGGAGAGGACGCCCCGCCCATGGTCTTTTCCGGCCTGGAGGAAAACGGCCTGCTCATGGGCTCCTTTTCCAAGATCGTGGCCCCGGGGTTGCGGGTGGGGTGGCTGGTGGCGCCCCCTGCCCTGCGGGACAAGCTCGTCCTGGCCAAGCAGGCTGCGGACCTGCACACCAGCTCCCTCACCCAGCGCATCCTGCACCGCTATCTGCAAGACAACGACCTGGACGAGCATCTCGCCGCCATCAAGGAGCGCTACGGCCTGCATTGCCGCCTCATGCTCCAGGCCATCGAGCGGCATTTCCCCCCCGAGGTGCGCTGCACCCGCCCCGAAGGGGGCATGTTCCTCTGGGGTACCCTGCCCGAGGGGCTCGACGCCATGGACCTCTTCACGCTGGCCCTGGAGGAGAAGGTGGCCTTCGTGCCGGGGCGCCCCTTCTTTGTGGACGGCACCGGGGAGAACACCTTCCGTCTCAACTTTTCCAACGCCGATCCCCAGCGCATCGAGGAAGGCATTGCCCGACTGGGCCGCTGTCTGGTGCAACTGCTGGACAAGGGGGCGCAAATCGGGTCATAATCCTTTCAGCCCCTTGCCCCAGTTTTTCGCAGCCACAGGGAGTCCCGCATGTCCGTTGTCCTCGCGCGCCGTATCCTCGGCGCCCTGTTGCCGGTCCTGCTCCTGCTTGCGTCTACCTCCGCCCGGAGCGCGCCGCAGGAGGAGTACGTGGTGGAGTTCGTCATGCCCTCGGACAAGGAGCGGGTCTGGCAATTCGTCGAGCAGCTCACGGACCTGGGCTACCCGGCCTTCATGTTCACCCGCGACCACGGTTCGGGGCAGGTCCAGTACTTCGCCCAGATGGGCGTCTACCCCGACTTCGAGAGCGCGGACAAGGCCGCACGGGCCCTGCAGGACAAGCTCACCGCCGAGTACGAGATCATCCTGGCTGCCGGAGGCCGCGCCACGGCGCAGGGCGCTGCCCTACCCGAGCGGGTGGCACCCGCCGCGGAACCCAAGCCTGCGGCCAAGGCCGCCACACCCGCCGCGGAACCCACGCCTGCGGCCAAGGCTCCGGCGGCACAGCCCGTCCGCCAGCCCACGCCCGCCCCAGCCCCGAACCTTGCCGCACCAAGCGGCGAG
>CAZNSV010000421.1:0-3390 GCA_964575775.1 uncultured Desulfovibrionaceae bacterium | reverse complement strand
CATGCGCGTGGGCAAAGAAATCATGCGGGAGCGGATTTTCGATCGCAACACCAAGCGGGCCATCATCGTGCCCCTGGACCATGGCTTCACCGTGGGCCCCATCCACGGCCTGGTGGACCTCAAGGAGACCGTGAACCAGATCGCCGAGGGCGGCGCCAACGCCGTGCTCATGCACAAGGGGCTGGTGCGCTGCGGCCACCGCACCCGGGGGCGCGACATCGGCCTGATCCTGCACCTCTCCGGCAGCACCACCATCTCGCCCTACCCCAACGCCAAGACCCTGGTGGGCAGCGTGGAAGAAGCCCTCAAGCAGGGCGCGGACGGCATCTCCGTGCACATCAACCTGGGCGACGAGACCGAGCGCGAGATGCTGCGCGAGGTGGGCGCCTGCGCCGAACAGGCCGCGGACTGGGGCATGCCGCTCCTGGCCATGGTCTACGCCCGGGGGCCCAAGGTCAAGGACGAGTACGACCCCGCCACCGTGGCCCACTGCGCCCGGGTGGGTCAGGAACTGGGCGCGGACGTGGTCAAGGTCAACTACACCGGCGACATGGAGAGCTTCCACAAGGTGGTCCAGGGCGTGTGCATCCCCGTGGTCATTGCCGGCGGCCCCAAGCTCGATTCCGACAAGGCCTTCCTGACCATGGTCCACGATTCCATCAAGGCCGGGGGCTTCGGACTCTCCGTGGGGCGCAACATCTTCCAGCACCGCAACCCCGCCCGGCTGATCAAGGCCCTGCACGGCATCGTGCACGAGGACGCAACCGTCGAAGCCGCCCTCGACTTCCTCAATCAGGAATAGGGGCGGTCATGAAAGAACTCTGGTTCAAAGCCATTCCCTTTGACAAGAAGCTGGTGACCCTGGCCCTGGAGTCCGGCGTGGACGGCCTGCTGGCCGAGAAAAAGGACCACGCGGCCATCACCTCCCTGGGGCGGGCCCGGGTGGCCGCACCCGAGGACTTCGCCCTGGTGCGCCTGGGCGACAAGGGCGACGAGGAGCGCGCCGTGGCCGAGCTCCAGGCCGGGCGCCGCGTGATCCTGGAGCTGGGCTGGGAGATCATCCCCGTGGAGAACATCCTGGCCCAGGGTACGGGCCTGGGCGTGGAGGTCGCGGACCTGGACCAGGCTCTGTTGGCCGCGGGCATCCTGGAGCGCGGGGTGGATTTCGTGGTGGCCCTGCCCCAGTCCGCGCCGCAGCTCAAGGACATGGTGCGCGAGCTCAAGCTGAGCCAGGGCTGCAAGCCCCTGAGCCCGGCCACCATCACCGCCATCGAGCACGCCGGGCTGGGGCATCGGGTCTGTGTGGACACCATGTCCATGCTGCGCACGGGGCAGGGCATGCTGGTGGGCAACTCCAGCGCCTTCACCTTCCTGGTGCACGCCGAGACCGAGTCCAACCCCTATGTGGCGGCGCGCCCCTTCCGGGTCAACGCCGGGGCCGTGCACGCCTACGCCGTGCTGCCCGGGGACAAGACCTGCTACCTGGAGGAGCTGAGCGCCGGGCGCCAGGTGCTCATCGTGGACGCCAAGGGCGGCACCACCCTGGCCACGGTGGGCCGGGTCAAGGTGGAGGTGCGCCCCATGCTCTTGATCCGCGCGGCCTTTCTGGACTGCGAAGGCAGGCTGGGGCAGGAGGGCGCCGTGTTCCTGCAGAACGCGGAGACCATCCGGCTGGTGCGGCCCGACGGCTCGCCGGTGAGCGTGGTCAACCTCAAGGTGGGCGACCAGGTGCTCTGCGGCTCGGACCAGGCCGGACGCCATTTCGGCATGCGCATTTGCGAAGAAATCAAGGAGTGTTGAATGATGGAAACCGTCAAACAAAGCGACGACGGTCCGTGGCCCGAGCAGAGACTGCAAGAGGTGCGTGAGGAGATCGACCGCGTGGACACGTCACTGCTGGAACTGCTCAATCGCCGGGCCTCCCTCTCCCTGGAGGTGGGGCGCATCAAGGCCGGGAGCCAGGACCTGGTGTTCAAGCCCTTCCGGGAAAAGGAGGTGCTGCAGTCCCTGTACGCCAGGAACAGCGGCCCGCTGCCCGAAGAGCATCTGCGCGCCATTTATCGGGAAATTTTCTCTTCCTCACGCAGCCTGCAGCGCCCCCAAAGGGTGGCCTACCTGGGCCCCGAGGGCACCTTCTCCTATTTCGCCGGGGTGGAGTTTCTCGGCCGCAGCGCCGAGTACACGCCCATGCAGGACCTGCACGCCGTGTTCCAGGCCGTGCACTCCCGCGAGGCGGAGCTGGGCGTCATCCCCCTGGAGAACTCCCTCCAGGGCACGGTGGGGCAGGGGCTCGACCACTTCCTGCGCTACGAGGTTTTCATTCAGTCCGAGATGTTTTACCGCATCTGCCACAGTCTCTTGTCCACGGCCAAGACCCTGGCCGAGGTGCGCACGGTCTACTCCCACCCCCAGCCCCTGGCCCAGTGCAGCGGCTGGCTGCGCAGCAACCTGCCCTCGGCCAAGATCATCCCCACCGAGAGCACGGCCGCTGCCGCAAGGCGGGTGGCCGAGACCCGGGGACAGGAGCAGGGTGCGGCGGCCATCGGCCACCAGGGGCTGGGCGCGCTCCTGGGGCTGGAGGTCCTGGCCCGGGGCATCGAAGACCTGCCCGACAACTGGACCCGGTTCGTGGTCATCGGGTCCAGCCCCGCGGTGAAGGGCGCCAAGGACAAGACCAGCATGCTCTTCACCCTGCCGGACAAGCCCGGCAGCCTGGTCACGGTGCTGGAGCTCCTGGCCAGGGAGGGCATCAACATGAAAAAGCTCGAGTCGCGCCCCATGAGGAGTGAGAAATGGAAGTACGTGTTTTTCGTGGACGTGGAGTGCGACCTGGAGCAGGAGCGCTACCGCGAGGTGCTGGAGCAGTTGGCGCACGCCTGCCACACCCTGCGGGTGCTGGGCAGCTACCCGGCCGGGCCGCAGCTGGACGCCGCCCTGCCGGCACGGGAGGTCGGTCATGACTTCGCCGGTTGAGGTGGCGGCACCGCCGTCCAAGTCCCTGTCCCACCGCGCCGTGATCGCGGCCTCCCTGGCCGTGGGCGAGTCCCGGCTCAAGGGGCTGCTGGAGAGCGACGACCTCCTGCGCACCCTGGGCTGCATGGCCGCGGCTGGGGCCGAGGTGGAGCGCCTGGGGGTGGGTGAGTACCGCATCGTGGGCACCAACGGCACCCCCGCCGGGGGCACCATCGATTCCGAACAGCCCGTGGACATCGACGTGGGCGAGTCCGGCACCACCTGCCGCCTGCTCACCGCCGTGCTGGCCGCGGGCAACGGCAACTTCCGCATCTTCGGGCATGGGCGCATGCACCAGCGCCCCATCGGGGAACTGGTGGAGGTCCTGCGCGCCCAGGGCGCCGAGGTGGATTACCTGGAGCAGGAGGGCTGCCCGCC
>CAZNSV010000420.1:0-3399 GCA_964575775.1 uncultured Desulfovibrionaceae bacterium | reverse complement strand
TGGCGGGCGAAGAACTGGAGCCGGCCCGGGCCCACCTTGTTGGGCAACATGTAGCCACCCTTCAGGTAATAGCCTTTCAGGTCGCCGTTGATGGGGTAGCCCGGGTCGGGCGACTCATTCGCCACATCATCGGTGTCGTATTTGAAATACGCCGCAGAGGCTGTGTAGACACCGCTCTCGGTGGGCATCTCGTAGAACGCATCCACGGTCCAGGCCTTGTAGTCCTTGGGGTCGCTGCGCATGGGGTAGTTGGCGTAGACCACGTCCGATTGATGGTCGTAGGCGGCGCCGATGGTGAAGACCTTCTGGGTGCCCAGATAGGTGCCGAGATAACCGTAGTTGTATCCCGGGTCCAGGAAGCTGTAGTGGACCCGAGCCGTCACCCGGGGGCTGTCGTCCGGCGTGGCGCTGCTGTCCCGGCCTTCGGCCAGCATGACCCGGTATTGCACCTTGGCATCCATGAGGTTGCCCCAGACCGCCACACCCTTGTCCCGGGTGCCGCCGAAGGGGGTGTAGGCCAGGGTTTCGGAACGGTCCATGGTCAGAGGTTCCAGACAGGCCTCCAGGTTCTCCCGGCTGAAGGTGTTCTTGAATTCGCCCACCATGAAGCGCAGTTCGTCCTTGTAGTCGATGGTGACATAGGCGTCCCGGACGTACAGGTCGTTATCGGAGCCCGGGAAACCACCGCCCTCGATCTGGAAGTAGTAACCCACGTAGTCATTGAACTGGCCGGACAGGGCCAGGCGGTTGCGGCGCAGGAAGAAATCATTGTCGTCCTTGGCGCCCGAGGCATCGTAATCCTTGTGCTGGTACCAGGCCTGGAGGGCGTAGGTCAGGGTCATGGAGCCCTCGTCGCCGAATTCGAACGTGGGGCCGGCCAGGGCGGCGGGCGAGGCGAGCACGAGGCCTGCACTGCCGAGGAGGACGGCCGCAAGGACCTTGGGTTTCATGGTGTTGGCTTTGGTCATCTCACTTGCTCCCGCCGGTTACGGATTTGTACTTGGCCTCGACTTTGGCGAGGTCGCTCTTGTGACAGCTACCACAAGCCTCGGCACCTTCGCGCGGGGCTTTCAGCATGCCCGAATGGGCCATGGCTTCCTTCATCAGGCGCGGGTTCCCCTTGTGGCAGCCCACGCAGGAATTGTTCACCTTCTTGTGATCGGCATGCCAGGGGGCCTTGGCGGCATCCATGGTAGGTGCGGCAGCGCGCTTGCCGTTATGGCACTTGAAGCAGCTGGAGGCGCCCATGCCGCAGGCGTTGGCCAGGGCGATGGGGGAGAACTGGCTCAATCCGTCGCGCACTTCCATCAGGGACTCCGTGCCCCAGCCGCCGGTGCCAGCCGTTTGCACGGGTTCGGACTCTGGCCCGCTACCCGCCAGCAGGGCCACAGCGCCGGCCACGACTGCGAAAGCCATGCCGGCGCGCACCCATTTCCCCATGAATCCCCTTCTATTGCGTTGTTTCATCTGCCGTTCTCCTCGGTGGTTGCGTATCGATATTTGCTGTATTCGGGCGAGCCTCCTCACCCGGGTCCTGCAATCGGTCCAGCTTGGCCATGGCCTTGCTGATCTCGGCCTCCCCCAGGCCGGAAGAACAGGCGCACGTGGAACCTTTGCTGCGGTATTTCAGGCGCGGGCCTTTTTCCGATGACCACACCGGCATGGATGTAGCCAGAAAGGCTGCAGCAATCACGCCAATTCCAGCAATTTGCAATCCAGTACGTGCCATGGCGACCTCTGGGGAAAGTACGGTCACACTAAAAGCACGACTCATGCCATGTTGTTAAACCCATAAAAAACAATAACCTAGGTTTGCGGCGCAAGGATTTCCAATTGCATTATCCGGTTCCCTGTCCATCCCTTTTCAATTTGCAATCAGGGCCTGGCCTGGAGCGTGAGGGCCGTATACCGGGTTGCGCTCGCTTCCTGGATCGCCACCTGGAGGGTTTCCCGGGCGGTCTCCGACATGTCCACCTGGGTCAGGCTGTACTGGAACATGCGTTCATAATGTTCACGGGGTGCCACATCCACACGCAGTTCCACATGCCAAGGGCCATGTTTCGGCGCCACGAACTCCCGGCTGTAGGTGCGGCTTGCGCCCGCCGGGAGCCGGGTGTCGAATTCCTCGGTGCTGATGTTGATGTCCGCTTTCCAGCCGATGACCTCCCGGCCCAGTTCCCGCGGCTTGCGGCCGGGCTGATGCAATGTGCTCACCAGGTCGATCTTGGGCACCATGTAGGTGGGGAGGTGGTGGCCGGCGCCCTGGTTGGTGGCCACTATCTCGATCTTGTAGCGGCCCGTGGCCATAGGAGTCAGCAGGAGCTTGACGTCCAGGGCCCGGCGCAGCATGTCCGGGTCATGGATGCCCCGCCACAGGTGCTTGCGGTCCGGCATGTGGCAGGATTGGCAGGTCTCCTTGCCTGCGTAGTCGCTGGCCAGCCATTGCTGGTAAGTGTCCTCCCTGAGTTTGCCGGCCAGTCTGGGGCCGTCCTCGGGGAATTGATGGCAATGAGCGCAGAAGCGGCTGTCCTGGAAGGCCTCGGAAGCGATGAAGCCGCCGTGGGGCGCACCCTCTGCAGGGGGCGTCCTGGGAGGCGGGCCGTACCGGGTGTGCTGGCGCACGTGGCAGGCGGCGCAGATCAACCCTTGGTCTGCCAGGGTTTCGCCCACATAGGCCGGGGGGGCCGAAGCCGGGGCGTTGGGCCAACCCTGGGCCCGGGCCACCAACGCCTTCTGTTCGGCCAGAGGGGCATGGCAACGCAGGCACTTGTTGCCTTCTTCCTGGCCCAGCAGTTCCAGTTGCCAGGCGATGCCGGGGCCCATGGTATGGCTGTGGAGGGCGGATCGCCATTGCTCGTATTGGTCGGTATGACACGTGCCACAGGCCTCGGGCGCCAGGGAAGCCTCCAACGCGCTGAAAGTCCCCGGGGGATCGCCCTGGGCAGGCAAGGGGTCCTGCCAATGATGTTTCAGGAAGGTGTCCACATCGGGTGCGGAAGGGGCACGTTGGCACCCTGTCAGGGCAGCCGCCAGGATCACCATGACCAGGCGGGGGAGGATGGCGTGCAGGGATGGAATGAATGTCATGTCTGCTGACCCACAAGAAAAAAGGCCCACGGGGACGTGGGCCAATATGGAGTGTCAGATTGTACGCGTATCAGCCGCCGCAGGGATTGCCGGGCAATCCACCGCCGCCGCCACCGCCGGTACCGCCGCCGCTGGCCGGGGTTTCACCGGTCTTGTAGGCTTTGTCACCGTTGATGATCGCGTTGGAGTTGGACGCGTAGGGGTTGGTTATGTTCCGCGTGTTCACCGTGGTGCTGCTGACGGCAGGCCTGAAGAAGGACTTGACGTCGGTGCGCCAGGGCGAATCGGCCGGCATGATGTAGGTGCCTTCCT